>DLFZ01000220.1:0-12273 GCA_002482435.1 Christensenella sp. UBA7707 | reverse complement strand
AACGGCCCCATGGGCGTATTTGAAATGAAGCCCTTCGCCAAGGGGACCGAGGCTGTGGCGCGCGCCTGCGCAGAATGCGGCGGCACCACCATCATCGGCGGCGGCGACTCCGCCTCTGCGGTGAAAAAACTCGGCTTTGCTTCGAAAATGACCCATATCTCCACCGGCGGCGGCGCGAGCCTTGAGTATCTCGAGGGCATCGAGCTTCCCGGCGTGGCAGCGCTCAACGATAAATAAAAAGGAGAATTCTCTACGATGCGGAAACCCGTAATTGCAGGCAACTGGAAAATGAATATGACCCCGTGCGAGGCGAAAACCCTCGTATCGGAGCTTCTTCCCCTTGTGAAGGATGCAAAGTGCGAGGTTGTTGTATGCCCGCCCTTTGTGGACCTTGCGGCTGTAAAGCCCCTTCTTGAGGGCACCAACGTAAAGCTTGGCGCGCAAAATGTACACTGGGCCGAGAAGGGTGCGTTTACCGGCGAGGTAAGCGCCACCATGCTCAAGGAGATCGGCGTTGAATACGCCATCATCGGTCACAGCGAGCGCAGGCAGTACTTTGGCGAAACCGATGAAACCGTCAACAAGCGCGCGAAGGCCGCGCTTGCGGCGGGGCTTATCCCCATCATTTGCGTGGGCGAATCGCTTGCGCAGCGCGAAAACGGCGAAACTGACACGCTCGTGACCGCGCAGGTGAACCTTGCGCTCGACGGCATCTCTGCGGTGGAGGTTGAAAAGCTCGTCATCGCTTACGAGCCCATTTGGGCCATCGGCACGGGCAAAACCGCCACCAAGGAGCAGGCAAACGAAACCATTTCCGTAATCCGTGAAGCGGTGCGCGCTCTTTACGGGGCAAACACGGCTGAAGCGGTTCGCATTCAGTACGGCGGCAGCATGAATGCCGCAAACGCCACGGAGCTTATGTCCATGCCCGAGATCGACGGCGGTCTCATCGGCGGCGCGAGCCTCAAGGCTTTGGACTTCTCCAAAGTCGTCAACTTTTGAGGTAACTATGAAAAAGCTTACGGCTCTTATCATCCTCGACGGGTTTGGCTGCACAGTTGCAGGTGAGAACAACGCAATTTCCGTAGATGGCGCCAAAAACGTGGCGCGGCTTTGGAACGAGTATCCGCATACGAGAATTGACGCGTCGGGCGAGGCGGTAGGCCTTCCCGACGGGCAAATGGGCAACTCCGAGGTGGGACACCTCAACATCGGCGCGGGGCGCATTGTTTACCAGGAGCTTACGCGCATTACAAAGGCCATCCGCGAGGGTGAGTTCTTCGAGAAAAAAGAGTTGTTGGGTGCGGTGGAAAACTGCAAAAGGCACGATTCCGCGCTTCATTTAATGGGGCTTTTGAGCGACGGCGGCGTACACAGCCACATCGACCACCTTGTGGCGCTTGTGAAGCTCGCCAAAATGAAGGGCCTTAAAAAGGTGTACATCCACGGTTTTATGGATGGCCGCGATGTGCCGCCCGAAAGCGGTAAGGGTTTCGTTCATGACTTGAGCGAGCAGCTCAAAAAAATCGGCTGCGGCGAAATCGCCACCCTCATGGGTCGCTATTATGCCATGGATCGCGACAACCGCTTTGAGCGCGTGGAAAAGGCATATGCCGCGCTTGCCTACGGCGAGGGCGTGCAGGAAACCTGTCCCGAGGATGCCATGCAGCACTCCTACGACAACGGCGTGACCGACGAATTCGTGGTGCCTGTGGTAATCACCAAGGACGGAAAGCCCACGGCCAGAATCAGCGCCAACGACAGCGTTATCTTTTTCAACTTCCGCCCCGACCGCGCGCGTGAAATCACCCGTGCTTTCATCTTTGAAGACTTCAACGGCTTTGAACGGCGCTTTGGCTTTTTCCCGCTCTACTACGTTTCCATGACGCAGTACGACAAGACCTTTGGGGATAAGCTCCATGTGGCCTTTAAACCCGAGGGTCTCGACGATACGCTTGGGCAGTATCTTGCGGCAAACGGCAAAACGCAGCTTCGTATTGCGGAAACCGAGAAGTATGCGCATGTGACTTTCTTCTTCAACGGCGGCGTAGAAACGCCAAACGATGGAGAGGACAGGGCGCTCATCCCCTCGCCCAAGGTGCCCACCTACGATATGAAGCCCGAAATGAGCGCCTATGAGGTGGCCGATGAGGCCGTAAAGCGCATCGAAAGCGGCAACTACGACGTGATGATTTTAAACTTTGCCAACCCCGATATGGTTGGACATACCGGCGTAATGGAAGCCGCCGTCAAGGCGGTTCATGCGGTGGACGAATGCGCCGGCAAAGTGGTAGACGCCATTTTGAAAGCGGGCGGCAGGGCGATCATCACGGCGGATCACGGCAACTGCGAAAAGATGCTCGACGACGACGGCGTAACCCCCTTCACTGCGCACACCACAAACCCCGTGCCTGTGATTCTTGTGGACGAGGGCAACAAAAACGCGAAGCTTCGCGAGGGCGGCCGCCTGAGCGACCTTGCACCCACCATGCTTGCGCTTATGGGCATGGAAAAGCCCGCCGCCATGACGGGAGAGAGCCTGCTTGTAAAATAAGTTTAGACCTTTAAAAAACCTTTGGGCGGGAAGGGGCGTTCCCGCCCAAAGGGAAAGAAAAATGCGCACGGTGCATATAGAAAACCTAAAAAACTCCATTTTTCGGGTGAAGGATTCCTTTTTTAATTTGCTTGCGCTTTTTTTTTGCGCATGATATAATACCGCTTGCAGTCAATCACGGAGGTAATGCATACAATGGATGCCTTAAAGATCATCATAAACATAGTCCTCATCATCGTCGCGGTTGGTTTGGTTACCGTCGTGTTGGTGCAGCAGGTCAAAAGCGCCGGTCTTGGTTCCGCTTATGGTGGAGAGACCTCGTCGTTCACCGCGCGCGGCCGTGCAGCAAGCAAGGAAGCGAAGCTTCAAAAGCTCACGATTATCCTTGGCAGCGTTATGGCGCTTCTCGCCATTGCCATGATGATCATCGGCTGAAGTTTTTACGAATTCACTTACGGCGTGCCGCATGCGGCATGCCGTATTTTTTTAAGGAAAGAAAGGATATACATTGGAACAACAAACCGTAATTTCGGCGCTGCGCCGCTTAAGGCGCCCCGCCTCACCGGAAGAACTTTTTAACATCATCGGCGGCAACGCAGAAGCGCTCGACCGTGAGATCGATGCGCTTTTGGAGCAAGGAGAAGCGCTTTTGACAAAAAAGGGCAAGCTGGCGCTTCCTGAGCAGCTCGGCCTTACCTTGGGTCGCGTACAGGGCAACGCGCGCGGCTTTGGCTTCTTTATACCGCAAAACGGCGGGGGGGATATGTTCCTGCCCGGGGAAGCTTTAAACGGCGCCATGCACAACGACAGGGTGTGGGTGCGCGAAACGGGCGAAAGCCCGCGCGGTGCAAAGGAAGCGGAAGTCGTGTTCATCGCGGAGCGCATGAACGCCCGCGTGGTTGGCACCTTCCACTCCGATGGGCTTGGCGGCGGCTATGTGGTGCCGGATGAAACCAAAATCGGCTACGACGTAGTCATTCCCACCGGGCAGGAGAAAACCGCAAAATCCGGTGAAAAGGTGGTTGCGGAGATTACAGGTTATCCGGAAGGGAACCGGCCGCTTGAAGGGAAAATTGTGGAGGTGCTTGGCAACAAATACGCTGCGGGCACAGACATCTTGTCGGTAATCCGCAGGCTTGACCTGCCGGACAGTTTCCCCAAGGCTGCCTTAAGGCTTGCGCAAAGCCTCAATGCACCCGTTCCCGAAGAGGAGATTGCCCGCCGTGAGGACTGGCGGAACGAGCGTGTCATTACCATTGACGGTGCGGACGCGAAGGACCTTGACGATGCGGTTTCCTTGACGCGCCTGAAAAACGGCGGCTACCGCCTCGGCGTGCACATTGCGGATGTAAGCCATTACATCGCCGAGCGCGGCGCGCTCGACAAGGAGGCGTATAAGCGCGGCACGAGCGTTTATTTCCCCGACCGCGTGCTGCCCATGTTCCCGCCGGATGTTAGCAACGGCGTTTGCTCGCTCAACGAAAAGGAGCCGAAGCTTACGCTTTCGTGCATCATGGAGCTTGACGCGGAGGGGAAGGTGACTTCCTACCGCATGGCGGAAACCGTGATTCAGACCGTGCACCGTATGACGTACGACGCGGTAAACGCCATGTTCGAGGGCGACGCGGCGCTTTTAGAGGAATATAAGGACGTTTCATCGATGCTCCTTGAGATGCGCGAGCTGATGCGGCTTTTAAACGCGCGGCGCGTGCGCCGCGGCAGCATTGACTTTGACCTTGACGAGGCGAAAATAATGCTCGACGCTTCGGGGCGTGCGCAGGGCGTAAGCCTTCGCGAGCGCGGAGAGGCCAACCGTATGATCGAGGAATTCATGCTCGTCGCCAACGAAACGGTGGCGGGGCATATCGCCAAGCTGAACCTTCCTTTTATGTACCGCGTACATGAAACGCCCGACGAGGAAAAACTCACAGCGCTTTCGGCGTTTCTCGAAACGCTCGGCTACGGCATCAAAACCCATGGCGAGGTGCGGCCGATGAACTACCAAAAGCTTCTCAACCGCGTAAAGGGTACGCCGGAGGAAAACGTGGTCAACCGCGTAACGCTCAGGTCGCTCAAAAAGGCGCGTTACAGCGAGCATAACTTTGGGCACTTCGGGCTTGCGGCAGAGCATTACTGCCACTTTACCTCACCCATCCGTCGTTATCCGGACCTTGTGGTGCACCGTATCGTAAAAGAAACGCTCCATGGCGGCATATCAAAGCGCCGTGCGGGGCATTGGACGGCATGGATGCCACAGGCGGCACAGCATTGCTCCCAGCGTGAAGTGGCGGCTGTCGAGGCCGAGCGCATGGCCGATAATTTGAAAAAGTGCGAGTACATGCAAGGCCGCATCGGCGAAACGGAACGCGGCATCATTTCCGGCGTAACGCAGTACGGCTTTTATGTGGAGCTTCCCAACACCGTGGAGGGCATGGTACGCATCGCTTCCATTGAGGGCGACTATTACATTTGCGACGAAAAGAACTACCGCATCGTTGGCCGAAGCACCGGCAAAACCTACCGCCTTGGCGACGAGGTAGAGGTGCGCGTTGCGGGTGTGGATATGGAAAACGCAAACATCAGCTTTGTGCTGGTGACATCTTCCGGCACGGAGAAAAAGGTTTTGAACGGCGTAAAAAGGGTGCCCGCAAAGGAGCCGCGCGCGCAGGGTCAGGGCGGGAGAACGGCCAAAGGCACTGCGAAAAGCGCATCTGCAGGCGAAAAAGGCGCAGGAAAGCGCCGAGGAAAAGGCAAAGCCGGAGATAAGCCGTATGCGCCGCGCTCCAAGCGCCGCGCCGTTGAAAAGAAAACGAAAACGTGGTAGGATAGTGTAGCCACAAAAAACTGGGGTGCTTGAAAGGGGGTGTCGCGCTTGCCGGTTCAAAAGGGCGTGCGCCGCGTGGCGGAAAACCGAAAGGCGCGCCACGAATATTTTATTGAGGATACCTATGAGTGCGGTATTTCGCTCGTAGGCACGGAAGTCAAAAGCATCCGCGCGGGCAAGGTAAACCTCAAGGATTCCTACGCACAGGTCAAAGGGGGCGAGGCGTTCATCGTTGGGATGCACGTAAGCCCTTACGAGCAAGGGAACATATTTAACCGCGATCCGTTTCGTAAGCGGAAGCTTCTTTTGCACAAACGCGAAATTTTAAAGCTCCAGTCGCTTACGCAGGCGGATGGTTACAGCCTCATTCCGTTGCAGCTCTACCTCAAAGACGGCCTTGTAAAAATGGAGCTTGCCGTGGCAAAAGGCAAAAAGCTTTACGACAAGCGAAGCGACATGGCCGAGCGCGACGCGAAACGCGACATGGAACGCAGGATGAAGAATACAGATTGAGATTTGCGTAAAACTGTGCTATTATAATTGCCTGCCGCATAAAAACGCGGCAACCCCCATTTTCATGGGGGCGTAAATGGTTTCGACGGGGATCGTGGAAGCCGGATAAGCGAGCCGAAGCCCCGCGCTTCGATAAAAGCGGGAAAATAAAAACTAACTGACGAAGCTAATTTCGTACCCGTCGCTGCGTAAGCAGTGACGCGTCCGCCCGCAGTTGCCCACGACGGCGGATACGGGCGTCATTAAGGTGGGGAACCAGCATGCTTAAGCTTTGCGGCATGTGGGATTTTATGAAGCTACCAAAACGCGGATCCTGCCCATGGGAGCCGCGCAGAGGGAATTTTAAAACATAGGCTACGCTCGTAGAAAGTCTTGCCAACAGGTTTTCGGACAGGGGTTCAACTCCCCTCGCCTCCACCATTAGAAGGGAATTCAGCAAACAAGCTGAATTCCTTTTCTTTTTGAAAAAGTGCCTAAATATAAGGGAAAATCGAAAATTTGCTAATCTAAAATTTTAGAGAAAGCTATAATTGATTAGTGAAATTAACCCTTAAATAGAATTAATTCAGCCACAAATTCAGCCATAGCCTTGAAAAATTCAGCCACGCGCATTATAATGCCAATAACAATGAGAAAGGAAGGGCGCGCGCATGGCTAAAGCTAAAAAACTTCCTAGTGGTAGTTGGAGATGTAAGGCATATTATACGGATGAAAAAGGGGAGTATAAAAGCAAATCCTTCACAGCTTCAACAAAAAAAGAAGCTGAAAGTATGGTGGCTATTTTCTTAAACGAAAGAGAACATACAAACAAGCCTGAAAACATTACATTAGGGCAATTAGCAGATAGGTTTATTGAAGCGCGCTCAAACTTATTATCCCCCACAACTATTGCCGCATATAAGAAGATTAAAAGAAATGCTTTTCTTGAATTGCTTGATGTAAGAATAGGCGTAATTACAAAGGAAATGTATCAGAAAGCTATCAATAATTATGCCGCAGGAAGAAGCTATAAGACGGTAGCGAACGCCCACGCATTTTACAATACGGTTTTAAAGGAAAATGATATTTATATTGGAGATAAGGTTATATTGCCGCAAAAGGATAAAAAGGAAATAGACATACCAACAACGGATGAGCTTAACTCCTTTCTTTCTTTGCTAGAGGGTTCCCGCCTTGAATTGTATGTTATGTTTGCTGTTTATTTAGGATTACGCAGAAGTGAGATATTCGCGCTAAAGTGGAAGGATATAGATATTAGCAAGAAAACCGTTAGTATCAATAAAGCGAAGGTTAAGAACGAGTTTAATGAGTGGGTAGAGAAGAAGCCGAAAACCTTTAGCGGCAATAGAAAGTTAATAATGCCTGATGCTTTAATTAGGGCATTGCCGCAAGTTGGAAAAGCAGAAGATAATGTTATTCAGGAAACGCCTGACGCATTAGCGAGCCTTTATAACCGCGCAATAGTAAAAGCAAACTTCCCTTATAACTTTCATAGCTTGCGGCATTACTACGCTTCTATATTGCTTGCTAAGGGCGTTCCAAACAAGTATGCGCGGGAACGGATGGGACATTCAACTGATAATATGCTGAACAAGGTTTACCAACATACAATGAGAAATGTTGAGGAAGAAATTGATAGCAAGTTGAATGAGTTCTTTAATACAGAGATAAAAACAGAGGAATAAAAAGAAAAAAAGGGGCTTTGGCGCATTGCCAAAGCCCTTTTATATAACCATTAATAATTCTTCATCGGTAAAGCGTAGGACTTCTTTTAGCTTTCTTAGTTCGCCAAAGGTGAAGCTATCGGGATTGCTTAACTTGTTATAGAGGGAAGCGGGGGACATTGAAAGAAGGATAGCTAAATCTTTTTTATTGTAGCCGCGCAAGACTAGGTTCTTAGCTACTAATGCCTTTAGGTTAGTATCCTTCTTACTCAAATCCCTCGCCTCCTTTCTTGTTGATTTGATTGCTTAATTGCCGTGTTGTTCGCTGTAAATTCGCTTGAACTTATCATCTAGAGAGGGTTTTCGCACGAGTTCGGGCATACATCTAAAAGCGAATTCTTTGCGAAAACGGAGAAACGCAGTTGTCTTGTTTTCTTTCTTGAGTTTGGTGTATGTTCTCTTTATCCAACGTTGAGTTTTTTCATCAGCGTTCTCGAAATATTCAAGAATATCATCCTCGCTGATGTCGCGCAAGTGTTCGATTCTCTTAATTGCTTCCATAATTGTCCTGGTTCCTTTCGTAAATAATTTATTTTATGAACGTATTATAACAGGGTAATAAATGGTGTTCAATAGCACAATCTAGACGTCGAAAACCAAGAGTATACACGGAAAAACACAGACAAACAGCCTATTTCAAAGCGGTATACATAAAACGCAAGCGTTTATACAAAAGCAAAAAAATCCAAAGAGTTTACTATGCGATGTGACGAAAAGAAATGTAAAAAATTTAACTCATATAGTAGCACGAAAAAACTAGATTGATAATGTTGGAAATTCACTTATGTATAGAAGCGAAAGCNNAGGAATTAATATGATGATACAATACGCAAGTAAACACAATGAGGATAAGTGGCAACGATGCCGCAAAAGTGAAATGTTTGACAAAGTGTAAAAAATATAATATAATAATTATAGAAAATGAAAACATAAAACAATTCGAACAACTCATATGATTGACTATATAGAAATGTGTGGTGAGCAAGTGAACAAGCTCACCATATATTTTGTTCATTAATCATAAATCATAGAAATAAGAAGGAGGGCATATGAAACAAGATTTTTCAAGAGCAGAATTACAGAGAGCAATATTAAAGCTGTATGATTGCGGTTTTACTTTTGCGGCAATGTCAAAGCGTATGAATTGCCATCAAAGCACATTAAGCAAGTTCGCGCATAATTCAATCTATCTATCAACCGAGATGATGGACGCAGTCGGGCAAGGGCTTAACTCAATTCTTGATGATATAAGAAGCATTTAGCTTTTTCAACTGAAATTTCAACGGAAAGTGCGATTTTTTACTCTACTGGAACGAACATTGCTGGAAGGAAAATCAAACATTTCAGCTTAATAATCCAATTAAATTTCAAGCAAAAATCAAGTAATCCGCTTAAAATTCAAAAACAAATGATATTTATAGGAGTAAAAACAAAGGTGAAGTAGGCTCATAATGCCCGAACGCATTATAGATTTACTTTATAGAGGTTTTTACAAAGTGAACCGAGCAATACAAACGCGATACAATGAGCTTATGGGGTATGGCGCAAATCATATCCCCGGCTCTTTCGGCAACAAGGAATTAAAACAAATACAAGCGCGCAATGAACAAGCCAAGGAACAATATAAGGCGCGCAAGGAGAACATTTATGAAAATGAAAACGCTTGAAGAACTACAAGCCGAATACAACATGAAAAACGGAGTGCCGCAACCCGAAGTAAGGAAATATCCATATACACCATTTAGCCGATGGAGTGTTAAGGATAGGAACGAGCTATATCACGAAGATAAAGAGGCCTTTTATTATCTGAACGAAAACAAAGAGTTTACTTATGATGATTTAGTAAACACGAACATGGAATACGCAAACAAGAAAGCAATACAAAAGGCTGAAGAAGAACTTGCGGCATATCGGCATAAATTGAGCATTGAGTTTTAAATTATCCAATATTTATATACCAAAAAAATATTGGAGGTTATTAATATGTGTCCGTTTAGGTCAACACAAGACGATGATGGAAGTTGCGTTAATAATTGCGTGTTTTACAACCGAATAAATGAAACATGCCGATTGCTTCAAGCATGTAATGACATTGACAAAATTCAGTGGAGCTTAAACCAACTAGATTTTATTAGTAGTGAAGTTTCTCATATACATAGCGCAGTAAATCGTCTTAACAAATAAAAATCAAATCAAAAAAATCCCCTTTCAACCTTTCTTACTGATAGAGCTATATCAGTAAGAAAGATGAAAAGGGGAAATTTTCACATCAAAATTTTATATAGTCAACCATAGGAGTTTTTTAACAAATGAAGTTTATATATAGTAAAATGCGCGCGGGAAGTAAACCTACGGGCGCACAAGTCGCGCAATATCAAATCCCAAGTAATTATGCTTTTGAAGAAGCAGACGTAAAACGCATATGTGATTTAGTAGCAGATGGGCGAGCATGGCGCGCGGGCGTTTATGATGATGATACAAAAGACTTTAAGAAAGCAAGCGTAAAAGGGGCATTTATTATTGCGCTTGATTTTGATTGTTGTGAAAACGAACCAAACGAAGTAATCCAGTATGCGGAAACAATCGGCTTAAAGCCTTCATTGTGGTATTACTCATATAGCCAAGGCACAAAGCCGCACAATAACTTTCGCGTTCTATGGGTAATGGCGCAAATGATAACACCAAAGCAATACGAGAGCATATACCAATTGCTTCTAGAACAATTCGCGCAATTCAACCCCGATAAATCAACAAAGGATTGTTCACGCCTATGGTTTGGCGGCAATGTAGAAGCTGTTTTAATACAAGTAGAACCTATTTCATTATCAACAATGGGATGGTTAGGTGTATGCGAGAAGATGCGCGAAGGGCAAGCAATAAAGGACATAAAGAAAAACAAAGGATTGCTTGCGGGCGAGTATTTCAACGAAGCAATGCCCGAACAAGTCAGCATTTATAAGGGATGGTATGAAAAACTAAGGGTAAAGTGCGATTTATGGGATAAGTGGGAAAAGGGCGAATACTTGAATTACAATCAACGGCTCACTCTATTCACGAACATAAAGTATTTGAAGTATGCCGATACATCACAATCAATCATAAAAGAAGTCTTATCCTTCTACAAAGAAAGCACATATGCAGGACATACTTGTAATGAGGAACAAATCCGCTCAATGCTAATGAATAGAACGCTAATCCCGCGCCCGATTGTGATGATAGGGTATGAAATGGTAAGTATGCCCGAATTCTTTAAAAGAGAGCAAAGCGGCGATGAAGAAGCAAGAATAACAAAGAATAATATCCCCAAAATTCCTTTAGCTGAATTAGATATGATGTTGAAAGAGAAAATGCCGGAATTGCTATCAAGCAAGGGAATAACTTATATTTGCTCACAAACAGCTTGCGGCAAGACAGAACACGCGATTAGGTGGATGCTAACGCAGGACTTAGAAAACAAAAAGATTATTTATAGTGTTCCGACATATAGCCTTATTGAAGAA
Organism: Christensenella sp. UBA7707; assembly: GCA_002482435.1. Lineage (GTDB taxonomy): Bacteria > Bacillota > Clostridia > Christensenellales > CAG-138 > UBA7707. The sequence continues at coordinate 1,158 of DLFZ01000220.1, read as the reverse complement.
TTTCAAAATAGATTTATAAAAGCCTATCACGATAAGATGAAAGAAAACCTTAGCGCGCGGTGGGATAGCGAATATGATTTAGATAGTGCTTTTGAAGAAGCCTTACCAAGTATAACCGTGCCAATTCACATAATCCCAAGGGGCAACTATACACAGGATGATTTATTACTCCTTGAATTAGGATTACGCCCAAAAACTAAACAAAAAAAGCGATGGAAAGCTATTGATGAAATGCTCAACGAGAATTCAAAAGGCGTTTTTGTTTGTTCCCATCAATTACTATCACACTTAAAGAACATAGAAGCCGATATAATCATAATTGATGAAAATATAGAAGAAGCTTTGCTTGATGTAGTAGAGTTCACGCAGGAAGGATTAAGCGGGCTTTTACCGTTTATTAAGTTCGATAGTAGAGATAAACTAATCGGCATAATAGACAGCGTTAAAGAGGGTATAAGGGGCGCACAAATCGATTTAAAGCCATTACAAGAGATAGTTAAAGAGCTTCAATGGGACGATTATATAAACTCAACAAAAAAGCAAGCGGGCATTGGGAAAGTATTTTGCGTTGAAAGCGCGCGCATATCACAAAAGAAAAAGCTAAACACTTTACGCTTTACCATCAAAAGCACATTGATAGATGATGCGATGAGGAAGGGAACGCCCATTAAGCTAATTGGCGCAACACCCAACTTATCAAGGTTGTCAGCGTTATATGAAACGGATTGTATAGATAAATTTCAATTTCCGCGCGGCATAAACGAAGGGAAGATAATTCAGTATTTAGGCATTACAGGAGCAAAAGGACAGAATTGTTCTAATGTTGAAAATATAATTGAGTTCGTTGAAAGCAAGTTGTCGCAAGATGTAAAGGAAAGCACATATGTTTTGAGCTTCAAAGATGCCGTTCCATATTGGCGAAAGGCAGGCTATACTGTTCCTTCTACAATGGACGAAGGGGGAAAAATAACGGATTTACATTTAGCTAATTGCGCGGGGCTGGACTTATTGAAGGGGAAAAATGTTATTGTTGCGGGTAAGTATGATGATAACGATGATGTTTATATTGATATGTATTTTGATTTATACCCTAATGCGACAAGTGTTCCGAAAAGAATATCGCAAGTGGTAAATGTATGCGGCAAAAGCATTAAGCTG
>DLFZ01000110.1 GCA_002482435.1 Christensenella sp. UBA7707 | reverse complement strand
CGGAGCATCCGAGCTTGCCATTTTAGCGATCGGTATGACGCTGGTAACAGCGTCATCGAGAGGACAGGACATCAGCGTTGGCGCGGCGGCGGCAATTGCGGGCAGCGTTTTTGTTCGCGTGCTTCGCGAGAATCAAATTACAATGCCGATCATCCTTGTCGCATTCTTGGCAAGCTGTGTTGTTGCAATTGTTTTCGGCGCGTTTAACGGTACTTTGGTCGCCGTATTCAAAATTCAGCCGATGATTGCGACGTTGATCTTGTTTACTGCCGGACGTCCTATCGCGTATTGGATCAACGGCGGCGCAACGCCTACGGTTTCAAGCCCGCTGCTGGGCTACATCGGAAGCTTTATTCCGGGCATCCCCATACCCACCCCCATTCTTATCGTAATCATCGTGGGGGTGTTGGTTTCGCTTATTTTAAGGCTCACCAATCTCGGCTTATATACGCAGGCGGTTGGGATCAACGAAAAATCCGCCCGCCTAAACGGGATCAACGTCGTTTGGATGAAGCTATTGTCCTTTATGATACTGGGCGTTTGCGCCGCAATTTCGGGTTCCATGGGCGTCAGCAGAATGGGGCTTATCAACCATGAAACCATTCTTTTGGACATCGAAATGGACGCGATTTTGGCAGTTGCCATTGGCGGCAACGCCTTAAGCGGCGGAAAATTCAGCTTGAGCGGTTCGGTGATAGGTGCATACATCATTCAGGCGCTGACGATCACGCTTTATTCCATGAAGGTTTCCTCCACGGCGGTAAAAGCGTATAAGGCACTTGTTATCATCGCCATCGTTGTAATTGGCTCACCGATTGTAAAAGCATATATCCTTCAGTTGCGCGATAGGCTGTTAAAAAAACCGGCGAAAGTAACGGAGAGTTAATGATATGACAAGCAATAGCGGTTTATTTGCCGGAGGATTGGGGAGAAAACGCAAGGAGCCGATTTCCAACACCAATTTGCTCTTGACCATAACGATCTGCACCTTCGTTGGCATGTATCTACTTGCCATGTCTGTTTGGGGCGGCGGTTTCCTAAATCCTCAGCAGTTCCTTGATGTTTTCAACAACAACGCGTTTCTGATCGTAATTTCCTGCGGGCTCACCATCGTTATGATAGCGGGCGGCATAGATATTTCGGTGGGCGGAATCACTGCGCTTGCGACCATGGCATGCGTCGTTTACCTAGATGACCATGGCGGCAGCGTAATCGGCTCGATGGGTTTGGCTTTGGGTATCGGGGTGGCGTTTGGGTTGATTCAGGGAATCCTGGTATCCTATTTGGAGATACAGCCCTTCATTGTTTCTTTGGCAGGGATGTTCTTTGCAAGAGGCATGACGACCATCGTCAGCGTTGCCCCGCGCACCGCGGCGCAAGAGGCCTTTGTTGCTTTAAAGACATTTCGCTTCATTATTCCGGGCATCGGCTCTTATGGAAAAACCGGCAATTTTATTCCCGCCAAGGTTGAGCTTGGCGTAATTGTGGCTATCGTGATCGTATTGGCCGTCTTCGCGATACTTAAATGGACGCGGTTCGGGCGCAACCTCTATGCGGTGGGCGGCAACAGCCAAAGCGCTTTAATGCTCGGCATCAATGTAAAGCGCACAAGATTCTATTCCTACTTGCTGTGCGGGTTATTATCCGGAATCGGCGGGTATGTATACCTGCTGCATACAGGCGCAGGAAACGCTTCCAATGCTACCGCGGCAGAAATGCAAGCGATTGCATCGGCCATCATCGGCGGAACACTGTTAACCGGTGGCGTCGGCAATGTAGTAGGTACGCTTTTCGGTGTGCTGTCTTTAAAGACGATCAACAACATTGTCATTGCTTCAGGGCTCAGAGAACCGTATTGGCAGAGCATTACGACCGGGCTCATGCTTTGCTTCTTTATTTTGCTGCAGAGCGTTATTCTCGCGCTTCGTGAAAAGGGCGGGTTTGCCCTGAAATTGCCGGGATGGATAAAGATCAAACGTAAGAAGAACGGAGTGGACTTGCCAACATAGCGCGGAGATCTTCATCCGCAAGAATTCAGATAGCGCTCGACCTTTCGACACTGAACAGCCGCAATGCGTTTGCTCAGCGGTGGAGGCGGTTCTAAGTGCATAAGTCAGCAAAAAGAAAAACCATCGCAAACGGTGGTTTTTCTTTTTGTTTGTCCTTAAATAAATAGCTGTTTAGGACAAGGGGGGGGGGATTCCGCCCCGTTCACTCGTGCCTCATTGGTGGTTCTAAGCTCCGACCCAGATTCAAACCGGGGTTGATCTATGCTTGACAGCCGACAGAGACGGTGATATATTGTGAACATACGATATACACAATATTGCGTTACCCGGAAACGCATCATGGTTTGAAATGATAGGGAGGTCGCAAATGGAGATATTATCTGTACAAAACCTTTGCAAAAGCTATGCGAGCTTTAGCCTGAAGGATGTGACTTTTTCGCTGGAAAGCGGTTACATTATGGGCTTTATCGGCGCGAACGGTGCCGGCAAAACCACCACGCTGAAATCAATGCTCGGTCTAGTCCACAAAGACAGCGGCAGTGTTCGGATGCTTGGGAAGGACTTTGATCAAAATGAACTCGAATTGAAGCAGCTCATCGGTTTTACGCTCGGCGGCGTTGACTACTATGCAAAAACCCCAATCAAACGCATCACCGAGGTGGCCCGTCGTTTTTATGACAACTGGGATGCTTCCGTATACCGGTCTTACATGCATCGGTTCAAGCTTGATGAAAACAAGCGCCCTGCCGAACTGTCGCACGGTATGCGCATCAAATATTCGCTTGTGTTGGCTCTGTCGCACCACGCAAAACTGCTCCTGCTTGACGAGCCGACCAGCGGGTTGGATCCCATTGCCCGCGACGATCTTTTGGAGCTGTTTCAGGAGCTCATCGAAAGCGGCGAGAGAAGCATTCTCTTCTCCACGCATATTACGAGCGATCTGGAGAAATGTGCTGACTTTATTACCTATATTGTGAACGGAAGGGTTGTTGAGAGCCGTTCGAAGGATGAGCTGCTTGACGCATATCGGCTGGTTAAGGGAACCAACGAACAGCTCGGCGTAATAGCCTCACGGCTGATTGCAAGCAAAGCCCATTCGTTCGGGTTCACCGGCCTTATAAAAACGGCCGATTTGAGGCAGGAGGATACCGTAATGGCTGAGATTCCAAACCTCGAGGACATCATGATCTATCACGCGAAAAAGGAGACCGACTATGAAGAACCTGCTATATAAAGAGTTTCGTCTCGTCATCAACCCGCTGTATTTTCTTACGGTGTTGTTCGGCGCGCTGCTTCTCATTCCGCAATGGCCGTATTTCCTAGCCATGCTCTATCTCTTTTTCTTCATCGTTCCAAACGTTTTTACAAACGCCAAGGCAATCAACGATATTGGGTTTACGATGATGCTGCCAATTCGCAAACGCGACGTCGTCAAGGCTCGCGTCATATCCGTCGCCACGCTGGAGCTTGCCCAGATTGTGTCGGCTGTGCCTTTTGCGTTTTTGAGCATGTCGTTTTATCCCTACGGCAACATGCTGATCGATGCGAATCTTGCGTATCTCGGGTTCGTGTTTATGATGTACGGCATTTTCAACGTAATCTTCTTGCCGATGTACTACAAAACCGCATACAAGATGGGATGGGCGCTTACCTTTGCGATAACCGCATCGGTTTTGTTTGCTTCCGCGGTCGAAGTGCTTGTGGCGGCTGTGCCGGCGGCGAATCATGCGTTTGACGGCCTAAGCGGCGATGCGCTCATTCGCCAGCTTCCCGTACTTGGCTCCGGTATCCTTTTGTTTGCGCTGCTGACGGCGCTTGCGTATTGGAAATCTGTGACCAATTTCGAAAAGGTTGATTTGTAATGTCTATAAATATTGCCATATCGGGCACCTCGGACAAACCGATCTACCAGCAGCTGTTCGATCAGGTTTCCGCACAGATCGTAAAAGGCCAGCTGACGGAAGGGTTTTGTCTGCCACCCATTCGTACTGTGGCCAAAGAGCTTCGCATCAGCGTGATTCCTGTTAAAAAGGCGTGGGAGGAGTTGGAGCGCGCCGGCTTTATTGTGACGATGGTGGGGAAGGGCTGCTTTGTCGCCCCCATAAAAGCGCACGAGCTTTCTGGCAAGCGCGATGAATTGGCGCTCGAGAAGTTGAAAAAAGACATTGAGTATTATAAGGCGCTCGGAATGAGCGTAGATGAGCTGGTGGAGATGATTGTACGATATTACGATTAGCAGAGGGAATTCTTTTTGATCCTGCAACAAAAAATTCAGGGCGCGGCTATGACGGGGAACTGTTGCAGCCGCGCCGTTGGTTTGCCGTTCTATTGTAAAGAAAACAGATACATGCTATCGTGATTTACTAATGAGTAATAATTCAATCAATATAAATCGACTGAAACCATTTGCAGGGAACCCCCAAGTAGATAGCTTGGTTTGGCTTAAAAGCTCCATGTCCGGAGCAAAACATGGTCGCGCATCGTCGGCGCGAACGCCTTTCTTGCGCTCCCTGTTTCGCTCTTGCTTCGACAGCCCGCAGGCCTAGTGTCTGAGGCGTTCCCCGCCGAGGGCTGCCTCGCTGTATCTGCCACCATCCCATGAAAGCGCAAAAAGCCGGTAGCGAGCAACCGGCGTAAAAGCCCGCGTTTACAAGGGCTTAGCAGGTGTGAGCGGGGATTTTTGCGCAAAGGAGGAGCGACGGAATGAGCGAGAGGCAATTTCTTATAAATTGCCTTGAGAGATATAAAGTACGCGACGACGTGGCTCCGCAACAGTTAACAGCCGCGATGCGGCTGTTAACCTTCATCGCTGGTTCGGAGCTAGAAGGTAAGGGAAAAGCAAAAGACCACCGAATGGTGGTCTTTTGCTTTTGGCTCCCCCTGCTGGACTCGAACCAGCGACACTGCGGTTAACAGCCGCATGCTCTACCGACTGAGCTAAGGAGGAACGGCACGAATGATATTTTACCAAAGCCAGATGGATTTTTCAAGCCCTTTTTGCGAAAAAGAGATTGAAAAATCTTTGCGGAAGAAAACCGAAAAATGGTTTTTGCGCAAGAGGGCTGAAAAAGCGGGCTTCTCATGGCCTTGGGGTATATGGTAACATAAAAAACAAACCAAGAAAAGGCTCTTTGGCGGCGTGCCTTCTGCGAACAGTACGCAAAAAAGGAATTGGGAGGAAAGGATTCTATGGAATTTCTAAAGCTTCTTCAAGAGATGCGAACGCCCTTCTTTGCAAAAATTTTTTCCGCGCTCACATATCTGGGCGACGAGCTCGTGTTTATGGCGGCCGTGCTGGTCGTTTTGTGGTGCGTGGATAAAAAGTGGGGCTATCGCCTTTTTGCAATGGGCATGTTCGGCACCATTTTTAACCAGTTTCTCAAGGCGGTTTTTCTGGTGCCGCGTCCGTGGGTGCTCGACGCGAGCATAGAGCCTGTGCCGTCGGCGTTCGAATCCGCCACAGGCTATTCTTTCCCAAGCGGACACACCCAAAGTGCCGCCACGCTTTTCGGCGGAATTGCCGTTTGGCTCAAAAAGCGCGCCGTAACAGTGGTATGCGTGATACTTGTTTTGCTCACGGGGTTTTCGCGCATGTACCTTGGCGTACATACGCCGCTGGACGTGGGCGTTTCGCTTGTAACGGGTGCCTTAACGGTGATGGTGTTTGCGTACTTTTATCAAAAGCCGCAGCGCGGTATGCGACTGAGCGTTGCTACGGGTATTGCGCTTGTAGGTGCGGCACTGGCGCTTTTGCTGTATGTGCTTCTTGCTCCTCAAACGGAGCGCAATGTGGCCCAGTTCGACGAGGAAGGCGTGAAAACCGCCTACACGGTGTTTGGAACGGTTGTGGGGCTCGTGGCGTCATGGCTGGTAGATAGGTATTATTTGCGCTACGAGGTGCGCGCTGCTTGGTGGGCACAGGTGTTGAAGTTTGTTTTGGGGCTTGGCATCATTGCGCTGATGCGAACCGTCCTCAAGCAGCCGCTTCATTCGCTGTTTCAAGACAGCGGTGCGGCGGATGGCGTGCGCTACTTTTTGATGACCATTACGGGCGTCATCCTTTGGCCGCTTACGTTTCGGCTGTGGTCAAAAACCGCTGCGCGGCGCGAGGCATAAAACCAAACATCGTATTCTATGTACAAAAGCCGGCGGTTGACCGCCGGCTTTTCGCATACAGTTTCACGTTTTCAAAACCAAAACCATGCCGCGGCGAAAAGCGCGAGGTTGAGAACAACAAGCGCGGGCATGCCCAAACGAAACGCTGACTTTTGTGTCTTGTGACGGAAGGCGTACATGCCAAAAAAGGTCCCGAGAGCGCCGCCGAGAAACGCGCACAAAAAAAGTGTACGTTCGCGAATTCTTCGCGCGTTGTTTCGAGCAAAGATCTTGTCAAGGCCCATCAAAACAAAGCCTGTAAGGTTTACGGCAAGCGCGTAAGCAGCAAACCATGGAAAAAGCTCTTTCATAGCTTCCCGTCCTCATGCTCACGATCGCGCGGGGGCAGGCTGAGCCTGTCCCACATGCCGTACTTGTGCGTATCGGCAATGGCGTTCATGATGCGCTCCTTTGCGTCCGGCATGATGGAGCAAANNTCATATCCTCGCGCTTTGTTTTCCCCGCGACGGGGCAGTTAGGCTTGCAGATAGGTAACTCCAGCCGTCTTGCCACGGAAAGCGCGTACTTTTCGGGCAGGAACACGAGCGGGCGTATTACGGTAACCTCACTTCGGCTCAAATAGGTTACGGGGCCGAAGGTGTTGAGGCGGCTTTCGTAAAGTAGGCTCATAAAAAAGGTTTCCAATACGTCCTCGCGGTTGTGCCCAAGGGCAATAAGGTTGCAGCCGCGCTCCCTCGCTGCGTCGTTGAGCGCGCCGCGCCGAAGCTTTGCGCACAGCGCACAGGGGTGCTTTTCCTCGCGTACGTTAAAAACCACGTCGCCGATTTCTGTGCGGAGAATGTCAAACGGTACGCCGATCTTTTTTGCAAAAGCTTCTACGGGCGAATAGTCCTCTTTTGTCAGGCCGAGATCGAGCATCACCGCGCACACTTCAAACGGCGTTTTGCAAAATTGAGAATACAACTTTAGCCCGTACATCAAAAGAAGGCTGTCCTTGCCGCCGGAAACGCCGACGCAAATTTTATCGCCCGGGGCGATCATATGGTATCGTTCATCCGCGCGGCGGATGCAACCGAGCACTCGTTTCATACAAACCTCGCAGAGCCGTTTGCCGCATAGGTTCATATGTACGCGGCAAAAATGCTTGCTCTATTATAGCAAGGGTGCAAGCGTACCGCAATGTGGAGAACCGCTCTTAAATTTTGCAAAAACGGCGAAATCGCAAACATTTGCGCAAAGCGGAAATAACGGTTGCCCTTGCCGCTTGCCAAAGGTTATAATGAGGTTAAGAAAATGTAAGGGAGGGGTTTCTCTTGATACGCGTAATCGTGGGCGAAACCGGCGCGGGCAAAACCAAGCGCATCATCAGCATGGCGAACGAAAAGCTGCAGTCTGCCAAGGGAAGCATCGTTTTTCTCGACAACGACAGCAAGTACATGTTCGATCTGAAGAACGCAATCAGGTTCATCGACGCATCCGAATTCCACATCGACAGTCCGGAGAAGTTTACCGGCTTTTTGTCGGGCCTTGCTGCCCAGGATTTTGATCTGGAATACATTTTTATCGACGGTTTCCGCAAAATCGTGCGTCACCCGCTGGAAACGCTCCCGGGCCTGTTCGAGGAGCTTGAAGCTTTCTCCGAACAACGCGGCGTTAAAATTATCTTCAGCATCAGCGGCAACCCGGCTGATCTTCCTCCGATCTTGAAGAACTACCTTCTTGACGCGGAAAACAGCATATAGTGTATATTTATAACGAATTTTGCAAGGCGGGCATTCGAATGCCCGCCTTGCTTTTTTGTGCGCGCGCTTCTCGCAAATTGTTCATTTGACGGCCTGTACTGAATCTTGGTACAATGTGCATACATAATACGGGGTGAAATTACGCTTCTATCAAAGCGTTTTCTTTTTTCCATGTATTTGCGTTTAGGAGGCACATCTATGAAGTCCTGGTTAAGGACGACGTTGTATTTTCTTGCGGTGATCGTTATCACGGCGGCAATGACGGTAGGCATTACGGTAACGGCGATGAACCGCAGCCGTGAGGACGCCGTGGTGATGAGCGTTGAGGAATACCAAAGGCTCAAAGAGGTTTTGGTGTTTCAGGAAATTATGGAAAAGATCGGCACGCAGGCCCTTCACGCCACTGTCGATGACGGTACGCTCGTGGAATACGGCGCGCGCGGCATGCTTTCCGCCCTCAACGACCAGTACGCCGAATACTATACCACCGCGGAGTACGAGGCGTATCTTTCCCGCATCAACGGCCAGTATAACGGCATAGGCATTCTTGTAGGGCAGCCGGGCGAGCTTGGCGCTGAGGTGCTTGACGCTTACGAGGGCAATCCCGCAGCGCTTGCGGGCGTGCAGGCGGGGGACATTATAACAGCCGTGGACGGCCAAAGCATGGCAAACGCGCAGCTTGACGAGCTTGTAGCGGCGGTAGACGTGGAAATTGGTCAAACGGTAACTTTAAGCATCCTTCGCGGCGACCAAACCCTTGAAATTCCCGTAACGAGCGCCGCCATCAACATCAAGCGAGTGAGCTACGCGCTCTACAACGAGCGCACGGGCTACATCCGCATCGACATGTTTACCGGAAACTGCGTGGACGAATTTGAGGAGGCGCTTAAAAACCTGACCGAGCGCGGCATGAAATCCCTCGTGATCGATCTTCGCAACAACCCAGGCGGCTCTCTCGATGATGTGGTAAAAATTGCCGACATGATTTTGGGCAATTGCACCATCGTAAGCCTAAAGGGCAACGACGCTTCGGATGAGACGGTGTATCGCTCCAACGGGCAGGCGCTCAAGGTACCGCTCGCCGTACTCGTGAACGAAAACTCCGCTTCCGCCAGCGAAATCCTCGCGGGTGCGGTGCAGGACAACGAAGCGGGCGTGATCGTTGGCATGAAAACGTTTGGCAAGGGCATCGTGCAAACCACCATGCCGCTTGAATCCAACGGCGGCTGGCTCAAGCTTACGACCGAGGAATACTTTACGCCGAGCGGTACAAACATCCACGGCGTGGGCATTACGCCCGACATTATCGTGGATCTATCCGCAAACCTCAAAGAACTGCCCATTAAGGACATTCCGCAGGAAGACGACGTGCAGCTCTGGGGCGCGCTCGACTATGTGCGCGGCCAGGCAAACCAGTAAAGGTCCGTCACTTTTTCAAAAGCAAAACGGCGCCTTACTTGGCGCCGTTTTGAAACGCTGCGTTTTTGCTGTCAATCGTGGTCGCGTTCGTGCCTGAGCCCGTCTCTGCGGAACAGGATGGAGATACCCCATATTCCTGCAAGGCCTACAATGGTATAAACCACGCGCGCAAGCACGGTGCTCATCCCTCCGAAAATGGCGGCGACGAGGTCAAACTGGAAAAGCCCGATCAACCCCCAGTTGAGCGCACCGATGATAACAAGTATAAGCGCAAGTGTATCCATGTTCTTCGCTCCTTTTCTAGATGTAGGACTAGCTTGTGCAAATGTGTCATTTTCATGCACATACCCAAAGGTAAAAGCTGGAAACACGCCGATTTGGGAATTTTTTAAAAAAGCGGCGAAAAGCTTCTTGCTTTTCGCCGCTTTTGCATGCTGTTACAAGCGGATTGGCGCGCTGCTTAAGCGTTATCGCTCCGCTTCGGCGCACCCTTGAAGAAAAGTTCTATCTCGAACCTGTCGAAATCCACGGCTTCCATAAAATCCTCCGGCTTGAACACAACGCGGGAAAAACGTTCAAGGTCATTTAAGTGCTTGTTGAGAAGCACCGGCCTTGAAAGGTCAAGCGTGTGGCATAAATCGTTGAGAAGCCCTGCGTAATCTGTCATATCGGTTTTTTTTTGATGCGCCGTTTCGATAAGTGTATCCTTTACGATGCGCCCGTCTGTGCGTAAAACGCCCCATGCCTTCATGCTCTCGTCCCTTTTCAAATTAAATTGTTTGAAGCACCATAAAACTGTGAAAAAACGCGGGCGGGAAACTCCCGCCCGCGTGCGAGCAACTGCTTGCTCAGTTAGCTTTTCTTAATGTACCAGGCGTAGATGATGGGCAGACCAGATGCGCTGTCCTTGCCGTTGGGGTCGCCGTAGACATAATAGGTCTTGCCGTCGTTTACGTCGACGCTTGCGATGCCGCTGTAATAGTAGATCAATACATCGCCCTTGTCGGTGGTGATCTTCGCGATCACGAACGGAGATGCCTGAATTACTTCGGTGACCTTGCCGATCAGTTCGTATGCTTGATCGTGGTGCGGCGCATCCATGATGTACTGGTAATCGAGGATGTGCGCGCCTTCGATGTACGCGTCTTTATCGGCATGGCTGCGCTCAAGGTAAACAGTGCGCGTGCCCGAGGTGCCGTTGAGGTTGGAGGTGACAGTCGCCGTGTATAGGCCTACTTCAGGCATTTTCACGGTGAAGGTGAAGGTGCCCTTCGCGCTGTCGATGGTGACCTGCCCATTGAGCTCAACGCCCGTTACGCTCAGCGTTGCGCCGGATTGCACGGTGCCCGTTACGGTGAGGCTTTCGGCAGTCGTACGGCGGGATTGATCTTCTGCGAAGTTGAACGAGGGCGTACCTGTAACGGCCGCGGTCTGCGTCGTCGTGCCGCCGGTGGTGGTTGTGCCGCCGGTGGTAGTCGTGGCGGTATAGGTTACGTCAATGGTTTGGCGCGCGATCTGGTAGCCGTTTTTACGCGCTTCCACAACGATGGTGCTCGCACCTTCGGCACTAAGGGTATAGGTGCCGGTGAAGCTGCCCGTTTCGTCTACCGTAAGCTGTTGTTCGCCGATGAACACGGAGGCGGTGGTATCGCTTACGGTGCCGGAAACCGCAACATCGGGCGTGGAGGTTTCAAACGGGGAAGCGGGGGAGGCAAGCGTAAGATCGATGCTCGGAAGGCTGATCACGATGGGGGTCGTAAACTCCACCTTTTCTTCCGTACCATCCTTGCCAATTACAACGATGTCGGGGTAAACGTCTACCGTGGCCGCATCCACGGGTACGGCGGGGATAAACACATCCTC
>DLFZ01000071.1 GCA_002482435.1 Christensenella sp. UBA7707 | reverse complement strand
AGCGGCTCGTTCCGCTCGGCGTATACGACGCACAGCATTTCAAGCATGGCGTCCCCAGGACGGATGCCGAGAACCTTGGCGGTTTCCGCATCGCAGTTTTTTGCTTGCAGCCTAAAATCGCCGTGTTCGATTTTAAGCCGGTAGGTGTTTTTGTAAAGCTCGTAAAGCGAAGCGTTCGCATCGATTTTTTGGTCGATCCCCGGGCAGAGCGAGGCGGAAATGTAGGTGCTTTCAAGCGCCATCACGCGGCCATCTGCCTGGCGGATGCGTGTAACGGCATAGGTTTTTTCGCCGGTGCAAAGCTGCATTTCCATGGCGACCGGTTGGGGCGGTTCCAAAAGCTCCACGCGAAGCACCGTACTAGAAGGTGCCATGCCGCGTGCGCGCATTTGCTCGGAAAAGCTTTCGAGCGCGTTGAGCCTGTAAAGAGATTTTGAGGATCGCACAAACGTGCCGTCGCCCGCCTTGCGGTAAATATAGCCCTCCTCAGCCAGTTTTTGAAGCGCCTTGCGCAGCGTATCGCGGCTGATCTTGAGCTGTTCCATCAACTCGTATTCGGTGGGGAGCTTTGTGCAATCCGCCCAAATTCCCTGCACAATGTTTGTTTTAATTTGATCGTAAGCCATTTCGTGTAAAAACTTGCGCATAGTTGCCTCCCGTTTCCCTGTTTGCATTATAAGTGCTTTTCGATAACAGGGCAAGCGCGGCGCCGGACGCAATTTTCTTAGGAGAGGCCTTTTTGAAAGAAAAGCCGCCGGAACGCGTTTGTCCGGCGGCTTCGTGAGAGGGGATGGGGGGTAGTCAATGTTTCAGCGTTCGATGAACTGCCGCACCACCTTGCGTGCGGCGCTCCTCACTTCGTCGTCGATGGAGGTGCCCACCACGAGGATGTTCACGCCTGTGCCCATGAACGCTTTGAAGTTGGAAAGATTGATGCCGCCCTCCGCAAGCGTGGGCGTTTTTACGGTTTCCACAAGCGCTTGAAGACGTTCTTTGATGACAGGGTGAATCTCCCCCGCGCCAACGCCCTCGTAGCTCATGCCCGTCATAAGACCGATCATATCCGTGCCAGCCTCTTCCATTTGCTTTGCGATTTTTGCAACCTCCTTGGGCGTGCGCGCGGGAAGCCCGAACAGATGCAGATCGTCGGGATGGGCGATGTAGGCATCCACCAAAAGGCCGTATTGGTGCGCTTTTTTGACGACCTGCTCAAGGTCGCCGATTGTGGATTTGTGAATATGCAGGCCGTCAGCGCCCGCACGGGAAATTTCCGCAAAATACTCGTCGGGAATTTCCGTGGGTACAAGCTCCGTAAAGCCGCCCGGGATGCCTACGGTGATGTAAATTTCCCTGCCGACCACGGCGCGTACGCCGCGCGTTACGTTGATCATTTCGCGCATTTCCACCTCGTGGCGAATCTGCTCAGCCGCGTGCATGGTGGTTACGCCGCCCAAGCCGCGTGCAAGCGCAACGGCGGGGTGGTTCGGTTCGATCATCCTCGCGCCGGCCTCAACGGCAGCCTTGGCAAGGCGTGCGTCGTCGCCGGTGATGCCGGTGCTTAAAATCGTGGTTCCGTTGTGTAGGCGAATGGCTTCAAGCACCTTCGCCATGCCGTGGTTTCTTTTGGTTTCCATGTCTCCGGTAATCAATTTGCATGCTCCCTTTCTACTTTGCGTCTGGAAATTTTATTTGCGAGAAGCGTGAACAAGAACGCGCACGCCGCTGCGATCAGCATAGATGCGAGGAAGCCCCAGGGGCTGTTGGACATAAACGGCGCAGAGAACGCGGGCACATACGCGATGCCCTCCACCCCGAACAGGCCCACAAACGCGCCCGATACCGCGCCCGAAACGAGCGCGCCAGCAAACACGAGCTTATCCGAGAACATAAACGGATACGCTGCCTCCACAAAGGTGCCGAACACGGTGTTGATCACAAAGCCCGGCAGCGCAATGGCGCGATCCGCCCGGTTGCGCGGGTATACGATGTTGGCAAGGGTGATGCCCGCAGAAACCATAACAAGGCCGGTCATGTCGATGGCACCCAAAAAGCTCATGCCCTTTTGGCTCATTTCAAGCATAACGATGGGGAGAATGGCCGCATGGTACACGCCGCCGATGATGGCGGGCCAAATCAAAACGCCGGCAACAATACCCGCAAGTACGGGGCTGAAGTCGATGATCGCCTGAATGACGGAGGCAATGCCGTTGCCGAGCCACAGCGCGGCGGGCGAGATGAGGAAGTAAACGAACAAACCTGCTACAAGGCCCGAAACGCCGCCCGAAACGATGTTTGCCGTGGTGGCAGGGAAGCGCAGCCTCAGACAAAGCTTGATGAAGTAGTACGCAAGAAGGCCCGCGATCACGCCGCCCACAAGGCCGCCGATCAGGCCGCCCGCGGTGGAGAGAAGCCCCGCCACGACGCCCGCTACCACGCCAACCTCGTCGAGCCCTGAAACTTGGCGCGCGGCGATGGCCGCGATTACAACGGGGATACCCGCGATCAAAAGATTAAATACCTCTTCAAGCGCGCTCAACCCGGGGATTTTGCTGATGGCAAGGATCAGCGCCATTGCAATGAAGCCCGGCAAAGAGGCCATCATGATGCCGCGGAAGCTGATGCGCTTCCAAACGCTGCCTTCCTGTACGCTGCCGCCGCTTGAAGATCCGATGATGGGCATGTATTTGATTTTGAAATGCTTGGCGATTGCCGTAAGCGCGGCTACCGCGCGCGTTCTGTTGGTGGTGCCTGTGGTGCCGCTCGCGGCGATCACGTTGCCGCCCATGGATTGAATGGTCGCCATGGAGGTGCCGCCCGTGCCCGCGATGGGTAGCTTTTTGCGAGCCGCCGCCTCGATGGACCGCTTGTTGACCTTCGCCGGATCAGCACTCATCACAACGAGCGCGTCGATTTCCCCCTCGTCGATGGCCTTTGCAAGCGCCGCATCCGCCTCAAGCGCTTGTTCGTTGATTTTTACAAGTTTATCGGTTTCACTCGCGGTAATTTCGCCCTCGGAAAGCGTGTAAAGCGCCGCGGTCGTTTCCTTTGTCACCGCATCCATGGACGCGTTTGCACCGATGAACACAATGCCGCCTACCTCAATGTTCGCAGCCTGACATTGCAGCTTGATCTCACCAAGGAGCTTATAAGGATCCTTGCCGCCAAGGTTATAAAGATTGCCGCCGCTGGAGCCCAGGATTGCAATTTTCTTCATAAAAATCCTCCATATTCAGTTTTGCAGTTTTTGTACCTTCCATGTAAGAGAGCATCATGAGATTCGGCCGATTAATTGTACGTACATTTAGAGTATAGCACGCGTATACAAAATTGCAAGCTGTTTTTTTATCCCTGTGTTTTCTAGGCGGAATTTTTGTTTTTGACTGTTATGGGCATTTTTCCTCCCCCTTGTTTTGGGTTATTCTGGTAACGACCAAGGGCTTATTCATGCCCATTTTAATAAAAGGAGGTCACGTTTATGCCGGTACGGTTTCGCCAGTATTCCGGCGAAAAAGGTTTTTCGCCGGATTTTGTGCGCGTGTGCGATTTTTTAAGGCGTATCAACGAAGAACACGCCTGCTCGCTCACCTTTCCGTGGGGAAGGTGGGAGTGGATGTTTTCGCTTGAGCGCTTCCTCGAAACGGAGCATCTTTCGCACATCGGCGTTTGGGAAGATGGGGAAACGATCGTTGCCCTCGTAACCTACGAGTCGGTAACGGGTGAGGCGTACTTTTGCCTCGACCCCGGTTATGAAGCCCTCAAGCGGGAGCTTTTAAACTACGCCATGACCGCGCTGCAAAAAGAGGGACATTTTCGCGCGCTCATCCCCGATTCGGACACGCACTTTCAAAAAATCGCCGTGCAAAACGGCTTTTTGCCGACGCAAAACTACGAGCCGCTTGCCGTGCTTCCGCTTGATGAACCGCTTTTTTCCGCGCCCTTGCCGGAGGGTTTTTCCCTTATAAGCCTCGAAGAGGAATACGATTTAAAAAAGTGCAACCGCGTTTTGCACCGCGGGTTCAACCACGAGGGGGACGCGCCCGAGGATGAAGAAACGCTCAAAGCACGCGCGCTAGAGCTTGGCGGCCCGCATGTGGAGCTTTCCTTGAAAATCGCAGTCAAGGCTCCAAACGGCGATTTTGCTGCCTATTGCGGCATGTGGCACCAAACGGGCGATTGCTTTGCGCTCGTGGAACCTGTCGCTACCGACCCAACGTACAGGCGCATGGGTCTTGGCAAGGCAGCCGTGCTCGAGGCGTGCCGCCGCTGCGCCATGCGCGGTGCCAAAGGTGCTTATGTAGGCTCGTCGCAGCAGTTCTATTACAACATCGGCTTTCGCCCGCTGCCGCGCGAAACATGGTGGGAGAAAAAATAAGGTACTGCTACGGTAAAAACGACCGCCTCGGATAGGTTCCGGGGCGGCCGCAAGTTTTTGTATGGGGCAGCGTTCACCTGCTGTTTTCCAAGTGCCTCTCAAGCTTGTGTTTCACGCGCTGGAGCGCGTTGTCCACCGTTTTTGTGTTGCGCGAAAGCGCAAAAGCGATTTCTTGGTAAGAACGACCCTCCAAAAAAAGCTCGAGGATTTGCTTTTCAAGCGGTGAAAGTGCGCTGTCGAGCGTTTGAAAAATACCGTTTAAAGATTCCTTGCCGATGAAGGTATCCTCCGGGTTTTCGCCGCGAAGCTCTGTAAGTACATCAATGAGCGCCCTGTCGGGCTCTTCCTCGCGAAGCGGGCGGTAGAGCGAAACATACGAGTTGAGCGGCACATGCTTTTGACGCGTGGCGGATTTGATGGCGGTGATGATCTGGCGCAGAATGCACATTTCCGCAAACGAGCGAAACGCCGCGCCGTAGCCTGCGTCATAATCACGAATGGCCTTGTAAAGGCCGATCATCCCTTCCTGCAAAAGGTCCTCACGGTCCGCACCGATCAAAAAATAAGGGCGCGCCTTGATGCGCACGATGTTTTTGTACCGCTCGTACAGCACCTCGTCCGCTTCGCGTTCCCCCTCATGGGAGCACACCACAAGCTGTTCGTCCGTCATGTTTTGATAGGATTCTTTTTCCATGCCGCTTCCGTTGTGTTTTTTATAGAAAGAGCTGTATATTTTTAAACGGCGGCGCGCCAAACGCGCCGCCGTTTTTGAAACGTTTCGTTATGCCTTCGCGCCGTCTTGCCGCTTCTTTTCAAACATCAAGATCGCTGCCGCGACCGACGCGTTAAGCGACTCGATGCTGCCCGAAAGCGGAATTTTTACGGTGAAGTCGCAGGCTTCGCGCACGAGCCGCGAAATGCCCTCGCCTTCTGAGCCGATCACCAGCGCAATCGCGCCTTCA
This sequence comes from Christensenella sp. UBA7707, assembly GCA_002482435.1. Classification (GTDB taxonomy): domain Bacteria; phylum Bacillota; class Clostridia; order Christensenellales; family CAG-138; genus UBA7707. The sequence goes on along the minus strand of DLFZ01000071.1, from coordinate 821 downwards.
AGCTTCGCTTCCGTCATGGGCGTGCCGTCCATATCCGCACCAGCAATCCAAATACCCTCTTTTTTAAGCTGCTCGACGGCGGTTGCCATGTTCACAACGCGCGCAACCTTAATGTATTCCACCGCGCCCGCGCTCGCCTTGCAGGCCGCGGAGGTAACGGTTGCCGTGCGGCGCTTGGGGATAACCACGCCGTGTGCGCCCGCGCATTCGGCGCTCCTTATGATGGAGCCGAGGTTATGCGGGTCTTCGATGCCGTCGAGAAGGATCAAAAACGGCTTTTCGTTTTTCGCCTTGGCAACTTCAAGGATGTCGTTCAATTCGCAGTACTGCACGCCCGGAACCATCGCCACGATGCCCTGATGGTTGCCGGTTTTGTTGCCGTGCCCAAAGGGCATGCAAAGCTCGTCGAGCTTGCTCCTATCGACTTCGCGCAGCTGTACGTTGTTGTCGCGCGCAAGGTTCACAATCTCACGCAAGGAACCGTCAAGCTCCTTTACCACAAGGATGCGGTCGATGCTCCTGCCGCTTTTAAGCGCCTCGCGCACGGCGTTACGGCCCATGACAAGGTAGGGAAGCTCGTCTTCGGGCACATTTTTTGCCTGTGCTGCGGCTTCCTCGCTCGCGGGCGCCATAGCGTCGTACTTCAATGCATAGCGCGTCTTTTTGGGTTCTGCATCGGCAGAAAGCTCGGCGATTTCATCGAGCTCAGCGTCGTCCACAAGCGGCTCGACCGCCGAGGGCTTTTTGTTTTCGTAAGGCTTGCTGCCGCCGTAGGGCTTGCTGCCGTAAGGCTTATCGCCGTAGGGTTTCTTTTCCCCATA
>DLFZ01000238.1:2586-6618 GCA_002482435.1 Christensenella sp. UBA7707 | reverse complement strand
GAGCAGGAGCCATTCATTGGAAATCAAGCCGGAGGAAGAGTGTTCCTGTTTTTAGGCACGGATGATTTCGATAGAGATTATGAGGAAATGAAACAGCTTGGTATTGAATTTGTTAGAGAGCCTAAGGTGCAAGAGTACGGAACTGTTGCCGTATTCAAGGATTTGTATGGGAACCTGTGGGATTTGATTCAGTTTAACAGCAACCATCCTATGTCAGAGAGGGTTAAGTAAACTCCAATTTATCGATAAGAGCATGAGCAGTTTCGTTGGAATTTTTACCTAACTTCTCAAACAAAAAGGGCACCCGTTCGAGTGCCTTTTTGCGTAACGGAGCATTGCTGAAGGGAGTCGAAGCCTCAGCCAAATTTCAGCTCCTTTGCCTGTTAAAAAGCATATCCTCATGCTATACTTTTAGGAAACTTTCTTTGGCTTTTCTAACATTCTCGGTCGCGCATGATCGTCAAAGGGAAAGGTACAGGCATGGTTATACAGGAGCGGAAGATTGGGCGCGTGCCCGCGCTCGTATGGGGTCAGCCGTCAAAAAGCGTATATCTTGCGGTACACGGCAAATACGGGTGCAAAGAAGAAGCAAGCGGCTTTGCGCGGCTTGCGGCCGAGCAAGGCTTTCAATCGCTGAGCATCGACCTCCCTGCGCACGGTGTGCGAAAAAACGAGCCGCTCGCTTGCAATGCGAGAAACGGCGCAGCGGATGTGAAAACCGCCGTCTCCTACGCGCTTCAAACTTGGGAAAACGTGGGGCTGTATGCGGTGAGCCTCGGCGCGTATTTTAGCCTTTTGGCCTGTGCGGACGCGAACTTGAAAAATTGTTTGCTGCTTTCGCCCGTTCTCGACATGGAGGGGCTGATCCAAAACATGCTTGCGTGGAGCGGTTTTACTGAGGAGACGCTGCGGGAGCGTGGTACGGTTTCTACGCAGTATGAAACACTCGAGTGGGAAGACTATTGTTATGTAAATGCCCATCCGGTGCGCGGCTTTTGTGCACCCACATCCGTTTTTATGGGTGCGCAGGACGAGCTGACCCCGCGCGAAACCGCAGAGGCGTTTTGCAAAACCTGCGGCGCAAACCTTACACTTCTTGAAGGCGCAAAGCATTATCTCAACGGCGAAGGAGAGAGGGAAGCGGTACAGGCGTGGCTTCAGGAGCAAATCCATTGCGGAAAACAGTATTTTATGTAGGCGCTATATAAGTTATGGAAGCAGTGCGAAAAGGAAGGAAGAAACAATATGATGGTTTTCTGCTACCCTAAATGCACCACCTGCCAAAAGGCGCTTGCGTGGCTTTCAAAAAGGGGTGTTTCTTATACGCTCCGCGACATCAAGCTTGAAAACCCCACTTATGAGGAATTGAAAGCGTGGCATCAAAAAAGCGGACTGCCGTTAAAGACGTTTTTCAACACGAGCGGACTTTCCTACCGTGCGCTCAACCTCAAGGAAAGGCTCGGTGCAATGGGTGAGGAGGAAATGTTTCGGCTTCTCGCGGCGGACGGAATGCTTGTGAAGCGCCCGCTTGTTGTATCGGACTCGCTTGTGCTGGTAGGCTTTCAAGAAAAGGAGTGGGAAAAGGCGATATGAGTGAGTTGGCAAAGCTTCCGAATGTGGGAAAAACGCTCGAAGAACAACTGCTACGCGCAGGGATAAGCACGCCCGAGGAGCTTTTACAAAAGGGAAGTCGCGCAGCGTGGCTTTTGATACAGGCATTTGACCCTTCCGCCTGTTATATGCGGCTGTGCGCGCTGGAAGGCGCCATCCGCGGCGTGCGTTGGCACGACTTGGAGCTTGGCGTGAAAGCGGAGCTGAAGGAATTTTATAACGCCCACAAGCTTTGACCCTCCGGGAACGAACCGCCTTGCTTTAAGTTCATTTGAAAGAAAAATAAAACAAAGTTGATTGACAAAAAAGCCCATTACGGGCTTTTTTATTTCGAAAAATCAGGATGATATACAAGTTAATAAAAAGTGTCAATCTATTCGCGAATTAAGCACATATGAATACTTTTCGATGCGACAGTTTTCATAAAAAATTCGCAATAGTTATAAAAACATAGGACAAGTTGCTGAAATGTAACCGTGTTGTAACCCGCAAAGTTTATGATTTTCTTACAACAACAAATAAATGCCCGAAATGTATCGGTCACAGGGCATATGGTTCATTTTTACAGATTTTATAGTTTAGCAACGGAGTTTGTTGAGCATACGAAAGAGAGGAAAAACAAATGTTGAAGAAAGTGTTGGGTCTCCTGATCGCGATCCTCATGCTGGTGCAGCCGGTATATGCAATCGCGGAAGAATTGGGTGGCGATCTTGCCGTCCAAAGTGAAGGTGCGGGCGGCGGCAATGCCGCAAGCCCCACAGACACGGCAACCAACTACACCGTACAGTTTAAAGACTGGGACGGTACCGTTCTCGCGGAACAACAGGTGGAAAGCGGCAAAGCTGCCGTAGCGCCCAACAACCCCGTCCGCGACGGCTACCGCTTTACCGGCTGGGACGTTGATTTTAGCAATGTAACAGCCCCCCTTGTGGTCACGGCCCAGTATGAAAAGCTGGAGTCTTATTCCATCACCATCAATTACGTTTATGCAGGAACCGCGCAGGCTGCGCGCGCTCCCTTTGTTGCACAGGTCGCCAAGGGCGGGAGCTTTAACCAAACGGTGAACTCGCCTCTGATCCCGGGTTATCAGGCCGATCAGGCGTCCGTCGTTCTCGTTTATAACAACGTAACTGCCGACCAGACAGTGACCGTTACCTATACGGCGGTTGGCAACCACTATACTGTAAGGCACTTCAAGCAGACGCTTAACGGCGATTACACCGCAGCGCCCGAAACCGAAACCCCGTCGGCCGCAACCGGAAACGTCGTAACGGCGATTGCGAAAAACTACGAGGGCTTTACCGCCCCCGCCGTGATGCCCAGCGGCACCGTTGCGGCAGACGGCAGCACCACGCTTAACGTATATTATACGCGCAACTCCTATACGCTGTATTTCAACACCAACGGCAGCTACATCGCGCCGCAGGTCAAGCTGTATGGCGCAACGATTTCCAAGCCCGCAGATCCTACACGCACCGGCTACACATTTGCCGGCTGGTACGTAGATGCGGCCTTTACAACGCAGTTTACGTTTGGCGGAACTATGCCCGCGCGTGACGTTACGGTTTATGCCAAATGGACGGGGAGAACCGTAAACTACACGGCCGTGTACTGGCTTGAAAAGGCGGATTCTACGGGATACGACTATGTTGGCAGCAAAACCCTTTCCGGCACTGCCGGCACACAGCCCACACCTTCGAGCGGCACGGGCGGCATCACGTTCCCGATCGGGGGTAGCCGTTTTGCATACAACGCAACAAAAACCAACGCGGAGCTTTCGGGTGTTATCCTCAACGGCGACGGTACAACCGTTGTCAACCTTTACTACGACCGCAACAGCTACACCATCACCTTTGCCCTCAACGGCGGCACCATGGTATGGGGCGGCATAACCTACAGCAACAGCAGAAACTATACCATCACAGCCAAATTTGGCGCCTACATCGGTGACAAATGGCCCACCGCGATACCCACGCGGATGGGGTACTCGTTTGTGAGCTGGGACGGTTACTATGTTACGCAGCAGTATTATATGGACAGTGAGCTGGCCGGAAACACGCTGACCGCGACGTGGACCAGTCAAACAAAAACCGTTACCATCCACTATCTCTTCCAAAACATTGCCGGTACCAGTTATGTTGAAAACATGGCATACACGCAGACCGTGCAGACCGATTTGAGGACGGATGGCTGGGATTCCAAAACGTTTGAAGGGTTTACCGTCGCTCCCGGGTATTCTTCGGTCAATATCGTAAACGGTCAGGCAACGTTCAAGTACAACCGCAACAGCTATACCGTTCAGTATTGGAGCAACGGCTCCTTACTGAATACGGTTGGCTACAAATACGAGCAGGCAATGGCCGCACCTTCCAATCCGACGAACGGCCCCGCGGGCTACACCTTTGGCGGTTGGTATGACAA
>DLFZ01000238.1:0-2558 GCA_002482435.1 Christensenella sp. UBA7707 | reverse complement strand
GAATGCGCCGCAGTACGAAGTTACCTTTGACCCCAACAACACGGTGAATTCTTCTTTCTCCACGTTTGTGGTTGTGAACAACAAGGTTCAGCGCCCCGCCGACCCGACACGTGCCGGCTTTACCTTCGGCGGCTGGTACCTCAACGATGTACCGTTCTCCTTCGACACGCTGATTCAGGGTGCCATCACGCTTGTTGCGCGCTGGATCCCCATGAGCAACCTATCGTACACGGTAAACTATCTCGACCAGGCCAACAATCAGGCGGTCGCGGCGGCTAAGGTCGTGAACAATCAAACAACCGGTGCTTCCGTTACGGAAAGCGCGGTTGTGGTATCCGGTTATATCGTCGACCATACGAGCAAGAGCATTACGCTTACCGGGGTTGCCGCGAACGACGTCATCACGTTCTACTACACGGCGGTGACAAGCGCCAATTACACGGTAAAATACCTGCGCGCAAGCGACAACGCGGTTCTGGCAGCTGAGGAAACCAAGAGCAGCGCCAACAGCGTGGTTGTTGAAAACTACAAATACATCGCCGGCTACACGCCGGATTATTACCAGAAATCCCTTGTGCTGACAACGGGCACCAACGAGCTCGTGTTCTATTATACGCCCAACCCGGTTGGCACCTATACTGTAAAGCACCATTTGCAGAACGTTTCCGGCAGCGGCTACATGCTGCAATCAACAGAAGCGAAGTCTGCGCCGATCGGCTCCATGACGCCCGCTACGGCGAGCCTCGCAAAGAGCTATCCGAATTTCTCCTTAGTTTCCGCCATCAGCGATGTTCCTCAGATCATCGGCAGCAGCGGCACGGTTGTGAACCTTTACTACAACCGCAGCGCTTTCAATGTAAGCTTCTCGGCGGGTGCCAATGGCAGCCTGAGCGGAAAGACCTCGTTCAACGTGCTGTATGAAGCTGTATGGAGCAACGTGATTACCGTACCTACTCCGGTTCCTGCCCCGGGCTACAAATTCAGCAACTGGACGCCTGATTTGCCCAACGGAGCCAGCACCATTACCGCAAGTGTGTCCTACGTGGCGAACTTTATGAAGGATGATGCGCAGTGGGTCACGGTTTCCTACAGCGCCAACGGCGGCACGGGCACCATGGCCGCGGATCCCAATCAGCTCGTAGGCAGCACCTATCAGATTAAGGCCAACGCCTTTGTCCGCGACGATTACACCTTCAGCGGCTGGAGCACCACCGCAAACGGCATAGGCGGAACGGATTACCCCGTGAGCGGCGGCAGCTTCACCGTAAGCGGCAATGTAACGCTGTTCGCACAGTGGACGGAGAACGACAAATACTCCGTAAACTACTACATCAACACCACGAACGAGGGTGCATCGGGTTCCGTAACGGATTCTGCCAGCCCCTACTATACTGGACGTAACGTGACCGTAAAAGCCAATGGCTTTACAAACCCGGGCTATGCGTTTAAGGGCTGGGCGACCAGCGCCGCCGGAAGCGTAGCTTACCAGCCCGGCGGTACCTTTACCATCACCGCAAACGCCGAGCTGTTCGCGGTTTGGGAAAAGGATGACGCTCAATGGACGACCATTGAATTCAACGGCAACGGCGCAACCGACGGGAGCATGGAGAGCATCCAGTATCCCACGGCGCTCACGCAAGAGCTCCCGATGAACGCCTTTACTTGGGCGCACCACACCTTCCAAGGTTGGGCGACCACTTCTGACGGAGAGATTGCATACTTGGATGGCGCGACCCTACCGGCCAACACCGCAAGCACAACGTTGCATGCCGTGTGGCTTGAAGATACCAAGTATACCGTAACCTATAACGCCAACGGTGGTACCGGCACGGTTCCTTCCGACACGGGCAGCTATTACGCCAACGAACAGGCGACCGTAAGCGGTAAGGGCGAGCTGGATAAGGAAAAAGCGGTGTTCATCGGCTGGAGCGAAACCGTGGTTGGCCTTGTTACCTCCAAGCCTGCGCCCGGTGCCTATATTCAGCCCGGTGACATGCTCGCCATGAATGCGAACGAGACCTTATACGCCGTATGGGCAAAGGATTCGGACGATGATGATGAGCCTGATTACAACCAGTTTACCATTACTTACAACGCAAACGGCGCCGACAGCGGCAGCGTGCCGACGGACAGCAACTACTACAATGCCAACGAGCAATTTACCGCGCTTGGCAACACCGGAAACCTCGTTAAAAACGGGTACGAGCTTAGCGGCTGGAGCGTCAATGAAAACGGCACCGGTGTGATCGCCATCGGCGGCACGGGTACCGTAACCGCCAACACCAACCTTTATGCGGTGTGGGAGCTCCAAACCTATGACATCACGTATGTTCTGGACGGCGGATCGGTGGATCCTATGAACCCCGCAGACTACAACGTGAATACGCCGAGCTTCACGCTCACGAACCCCACCAAAAACGGTTATACCTTCCTCGGCTGGTCGGGAACCGACCTTACCGGCAGCACCAATTTGAGCGTGACCGTGGCGCAAGGCAGCACGGGCAACCGCAGCTTCACCGCTGCTTGGCAGGAGAACACCTACACCATCGGCTACGAAG
>DLFZ01000228.1 GCA_002482435.1 Christensenella sp. UBA7707 | reverse complement strand
CTACGGTGAGCGGCTTCAACAAAGCTATGGCGCGCCATACACTTCTGTGGCCGTGTTCGGATTGACGTGCTATGCTTATGCAACAGGCTTTCGCCGTTTACGGGATGAAGCTACACGCGCTTATGCGCACCACATAGTATGCTGTATAAAAAAAGAGGCAATCCATTGCCCATATGGCCAAAAGGAGAAACGCCCTTGCAGATTGAGGATGAACTGATCAACACGGCTGATTCTCTTGCCAAGGACTACGCGCGCCTTTTGGAAAGCAGCCGCGCTGCGCAGGACAGCACCCTTCTAAACAATTCCTTGGCTGAAACCATAAAATTCAGGGAGTTTAAGACGGCGGGTGTTACGGGCATAGAGACGTGCAAGATAGATTCCGTCATCCTGCCTCTTTTGGCCGACCACGTATTAAGGGAGGCCAATCATTTCATAAGGCTGCTGAGCTGATACGAGGCGGCAGATCCTGCGCGTTTAAAAAGATGGCCTATCTCCTCAAATTTAGGCATTTTGCAATACAAAAAGGGCCGGTGTCAGAACCATTCGGTTGTTTGCGTTCTGACTTTCGGCCCTGACGCGATTTTTCAAAAGTTCCCTATGGCTGTGGCTTTTTTCGTAAGTTCAGCAAAGGTTTTGTTCAGCTTCGCGCAGCTTCCACAGCACGAAACCACATTCATGACTTTTCTCCCTTCGTTTCGGGCATCCTAAGCCCGAGGTGATTGCTATGCGACCAAGAAAAAAACAGCTTATCGTTGATGGAACCATTGACAGGCCAATCTCCAATGCATACCCGGTGATCGACAACGATCTTGCCCGAGACAACATTGAAAACGACATGCCCGCGGGTGATTGGGAAGACCTATGAGGTCTTCCCCCACGCCGCGTGCGATATCCCGTTTCATAAGGGTTTCTCTTCCCTTTGTTGTGATTCCACACATCTATCAAGAATCGCCCATAGAACACAATTGTGAGCCACCACATATACTATAATGGCCGATATCTTTCGGTAAAATACTACGAAAGGTGGAACGGATATGTGCTGCTTCAACAATTTGGGCAATGAAAGCGAAGAGAGATGCATCGATCGGTGTGAAGATAGGTGTTTCGACAGGTGTGAAGATAGATGCAACAACGAGGAATGCTGCAGACGCTGTAGGCGCTGCTGCAGGTGCTGTTGCAGACGCTGCTGCAGGCGCCGCTTCGGGTTCATTTTCTAACAAGTATATGGGCCTGCTTGAAAGGCAGGCCCTTGTTGAGTTCGGTGCGATCCTTGTTCTTTTTTCGTCCGATGTATTGCATTTTGTTGAAGAACACTGCCCATTTCGGAAAGCTCCGCAGCAACCTCCTTCACTGCTGAATAAAACGCCTGCAACAGTCGGCTGTCCGAAAAAACGGCCCAATCTGCTGCAGGCATATCTTTTGTTTCTTACCGCTTCACGCGGGCATATCTTTTTGTGCGCCGTTTCCGGCTTTATCCGGGGTTCGTTATATCTTCGGGCAGAGTGAGGTCATCCGGGACAACCTCTTCCTCTTCCGTTTCGTCGGGCGCAGATATGAACTCGGAGAGATACGCCTCTTCGGGAAGCCCCGCCAGCAGCGCAGGCATGTTGATGATGATGCCATCCATGTTGTACGGCAGATCAAGCGTTATGGTAGAGGTTTCCTCATTGCCGCCTTTGACCTCGGTAACCTCAAGAGACATGGTGAATTTTTGCCCGATGCAGATCGCCTTGCCTCGCTCTTTGTCGTAAAGCTTCGCCGCCTGTTCACCGTCTACGATTACCACGACCTTATAGGGAGCGGCATAGGTCTGCCCATTGTATTCGATGGCCTTGTTGTCAAAGAATACGGTGTGCCCTCTGCCAACAATGAACATGGCTCCTGCAATGAGGAGAAGAATCACGATCGCGCCTGCCCGAAACAGGAATTTGCGTTTTGCGTTCATTGTTTATCCTCCCCCGTCTGCGCCAGTTCAAGCTGCCGTCCCGCCTTTGCCTTGGCCTTGCGCTTTTTCGTTTCATACATGATGAGTGCGACCGTAATAACGCCGTAGGAAACGAACACACGGAAGTATTCGCCGATCATGGAATCCCCCGTGATCACAGCACCTGTTTTTGGCGCCACGATGAACATCAAATGGAACAGGATTACGCCTAAGAACACATTGCCGATGGACGCCTTGTCAACCGACGCACCGCCGATCAAAAGCGCCGCTATGCAGAACATGCCGATTTGCGAGTGGGCGCTGTAGGTGGGCATGTTGCCGATGTTCTGCAGGTAAATGATCATGCCAAAACCGGCAAATACCGTGGACATGACGATGGAGATGATTCTCGTTTTGTCCACATTGATGCCTGCGTCGCGTGCAACGTCCATATCCTGGCCGACCGCCCTCATATCCTGGCCAAGCTTTGTTTTTCTGAACCAAATGATGAAAAAGCACAGCGCAGCGATGATGAGGAAGGTCAGCACCGGGATTTTCACATTGCCGATGTTGATCGCGAGCAGGTTATCGAGGCTTTGCCGCATGTTCAAAAGGCTTACGGTGTTTCGAATGCCGTAGCCGCGGGGCAGCATAATGGAGTAGTGCTTGATGGGGATAATCGAACCCATCATATAAAGCACGACCAGCTGGTACAGGCCGTTCATGAAGTAGCTGATGATTAAGCTTGTAACCATTTCCCTGCCCTTTGCGCGGTTGAGAAGGTTTCCGCAAAGGATGCCCAAACCGATGGAGAGCGGGATTGAAATGATCATGGCAAGGATTATGCCCGGGATGCCCCAAATCTGCCAGTCGGCAACCAAGATAAGCCCGATTTCGCCAGCCATTGCGCCGAGCGTCATGCCGAAGTTGAGCCCCATGCCCGCCATAATCGGGATGAGAAGGCTGAGGATCAGGAAGATGTTTCTTCCCATTCTGGTGATGATCTCATTCAGCAGATAGCCGGCCGAAAACCCGGAGATCGGGATGCAAACGGCACAGATCAGCACAAACATCATCGGCACGGGGTTGCTGCGGATAAAGCCACCGATCTTTTTGCCGATGCTGATTTTTTGTTCGTTCTTGTTCATCATCTTGACCTCACCGTCTTTCTGGTCAGAGCGTAGAGGATCATACCGTTGGATACAATCTGCCTGATGACCTCGCTCATGTCCATATGGATCGCGGAATTCATGACCGTAGGGGTCATTGTTACGATGCCCTGGAACAGGAATGTTCCGATGATCACATTAGGGATGGATGCCTTGTTCACCGAAGCGCCGCCGATGAGGATCGCCGATACTGCGGGAAGCGCCATAAAGAATGGTGCCGTATACAGCTGAATGAAACCGAAGCCCTGCTCATACACCAAAATGCCGATTGCCGCAAGCCATGTGGACATTACAACCGAAAGCGTTCTCACCTTGTCGATTTTGATGCCTGCTGCTTTGGCGAATGTCGGGTTGGAGCCGACTGCCGTCATGGCGGTGCCGGTTTTGGTGTGCAAAAACGCCCACATCAAAAACGCCAGCAGGGCAAACAGCAAGAGCGCGCCCGTGGGGATGGACAGCTTTCCGATGTTGATCTGCAGGAAGTTGGCCAGAACCTTATCGTAAAAGCCTTCGAGCGAGATCGTGGTGCGAAGCCCCTTGCCTGCAAGCCCCCAAACCATGGTGGGAGCGCGATACGGCAGCAAAAGCCACATTATGCACATCAAAGATACGGAAGAAAACCCGACGTAGGTGGCGATCATCATTTCGCCGCCCTTGATTTTGTTCAAAAGCCATCCGTAACCCGAGCCGAAGATCAGCGCGAAAGGCGTTGAAATGACGGCTGCCATCACAAAGCTCATAACGCCCGTGAAGCCAAGCTCAATGGAAAGCGTCGCGCCGAGAAGCCCCGATACGATGCCCAGCGGCAGGCCGAAGTTCAGCCCGCACCCGGAATGGATCATGGGGACCATGGCCAATACGAGAATCGCGTTCCAGCTGAAGCGGTTGATGGTATTGGTGAGCTGCATTGTAAAATCCGCCCCGACAAACGGTGCCGCAACGAAAAGCAGCAAAAGAAACCCGGCGATGATCAGCCTTGGCAAACCGAATCTGTCAAGAAGTTCGCTGATTTTGCTCTTGTTCTTCAGTTCTAATACTTCGTTTCCTGTTTTGCTCATGCTGTCCCCCTTACTTGACCTGACTCACCATCAGCAGACCGAAGTCTTCCGATGAATCGGTTGCCGGCAGGATGCCGGCGATTTTGCCGCCGGAGACGATAGCGATTCTGTCGCAGGTTTGCCTAAGCTCCTCAAGCTCGGAGGAAACCATCACGATCGTGACCCCTTTTTCTTTGTTCAGCTTTTTCAGCGCATTTAGCACCAGGGATTTTGCGCCAACGTCGATGCCCCTCGTGGGCTCAGATACGAAAAGGAACTTGGGTTCCAATGCAAATGCCTTTGCAAGGCATATCTTCTGCTGATTGCCGCCCGAAAGCTCTTTTGCCTGCTGCTTGGAGCTGGTGCACTTAATCGCAAGCTCGTCGATGTATTTCTGCGTCACTTTGTGAATGGCTTTTTCATCCCTCCACTTAATAAGCCCGCCCAGTAAGTTTTTGAGGAATTTGTTCTGTATCTGCATGGCGGGGAAAGCGATGTTCCATTCCAGCGTTTCATCAAGCAACAAGCCAACGCCTCTTCTGTCTTCCGAAACAAACGCGATGGAAGCATCCAGGCACTTTCTGGGGTTGTTGAGCGCGATCTCTTTTCCTTCAAGCTCCACCGTGCCGCCCGCCTCATATAGCCCCATGATGCCGTTTGGAATACCGAGTTTACCTTGCCCCGCAAGCCCGCCGATGCCGAGGATTTCCCCCTCTCTCACATCAATGCTTACGTTGCGTACCGTTTCACCGGGCATATCCACCCACAGCTTGCGGATGGACATGATGACCTTGGCATTCTCGTCAGCGGTACTATCTTTTGCGGCGGAGCTGTTTACGCTTCTGCCGACCATCCATTTTGTGATTTCGGCGACGTTGGTTTGTTTTGCGGGAACGTCTTTCACCACATAACCGTCGCGCATAACCACAACCTTGTCGCACACGGTCAGAATTTCATGCAGCCTGTGCGTGATAAAAATAACGGCAATGCCCCTGGATGCCATCCCCCGTATGGAACTGATGAGCGCTTCCGCTTCCTTTTCCGTCAATACGGCAGTCGGCTCGTCAAGAATGAGAATCTTGAGCTGCTCTTTGCTGAGTTCTCGTGCGATTTCCGTAAATTGCTTGTGCCCTACCGGCATATCGCTGATGACCATATTCGCATCGATCTTGACGCCCATTTTTTCAATGGCATGTTCGGCACGGCCGGTCATTTCATTGTAATCAAGGGTATTGAGCCGCTCACCAAAAATTTCCGAAATCACATTTCTCTTTTTCGGCTCGCGGTTAAGCAAAATGTTTTCCGTGGTGGTAAACCCGGGGATCAAGGAAAACTCTTGGTGCACCATACCGATGCCTGCCGCAAGCGCGTCAAACGGTGTGGCGAACTCAGCCTTTACGCCGTTTACGAGAATTTCACCTTCATACCCGCCGGTTTCCTTAATAACATCCATTCCGAAAAGGATCTTCATCAAGGTGCTTTTGCCGGCTCCGTTTTCGCCGACAAGACCGAGTACCTCGCCTTCTTTGAGCGTAAGGTTGATATCGGTTAAAACCTGGTTTCCTTGGAAGTCCTTTTTAATATTTCGCATCTCCAACAAGGGAGAATTGTTCTTTACCATAGCAGCACCCCAATATAAACAACGGGGGGAGGATTGAGACCTCCCCCTGATTTTGCAAGGAACCGTTTCTACAAGAATTATTTGATTGTAAAGTACTTCTCGGGAACTTCGACCTGCGGGGTACCCATGTAGTGGCCGGGGTTGCCCATGATGTAGGTATCCTGATAGACAAGGAAGGTGTTTTCGGACTTCACGCCGGTTTCAGCATTGGTGTAGCTGGATCCGTTCCACTCAGCCTTGGGGGAGAATACCTGGTAGGCTTTTGCGATATCGTCCATATCGGCAAGCTCGCTCTCGCCGTTGATTACGTTCATGGCGTGCTGTGCAAGGCCTGCGGATACGGTGTAGCCGTAGGAGTATGCCCATGTGCCGAACCTGCCTGCGCCACCCTTTTCAACAACGGCAGCTTCAACCTTCGCAAGGATCTTTTCAAAGTCGCCCGCTTCGGCGGTCAGGTCAAGACCAAGCGCGCCGGGGTAGCCCATGAGCGGGGAGGGAAGGTCGGCTTCGATGAAGTAACCGCCGTACGCGAGGAGCTGTTTGAGCAGCGGCTCGGTGTGTGCATCGTTCGTGCAGAAGTAAGCGGCGTTCTGGCCGTACTTCTCAACCCATTCGGGAACCTTTTCAAGAATGTATGCCTGAGCACCGGCAACGCCAACGTCGGAGGTCGGGTCGGGTGCGGTCTCAAGGACAAACGTCATCCCAAACTCTTCGCAAGCTGCCTTCATAATGGCAACGCGGCGGCTCATCGTCTCGTAAGACATGTGCCTCGGGAAGGAGATGTGAACAAAGGTGTCGCAGCCCAGTTCGTGAGCCGTACGAATGATCAGATAGCCGCGGGCAACGAAATCGTTGTTGCAGACGAGGTCGGCCGCACTGCTGATTTCGGGAAGGTCTTCATGCGCTTCGCCCGCAATACAAAGGATGTCAGGGCGTTTTTCCTTGATCGTGCGGAAAGCTTCCGTCGTGCCGGGAACAGCCTGGTTCACGATGATGGCCTTCATCTGGGGGTCATCGGAAAGGTTTACGATCGTCTGAATGGTGGTTTCAAGCTCTTCGGTAAAGTTGTCGGGATAGATGGCCAGCTTGACCATGTCTTCACCGTACATCGCCTGGAATGCTTCGGCACCACGCCTGTCATCCTCGGACTGAGATACGGAGCCGGTCACGATGCCGATGTGGTAATCGCCTTCAGCGGTGTTCTGGGTTGCTTTGCAAGCTGCAAATGAGAAAACCATTGCAATTGCAAGAACCATGATGATGACCTTTTTCATACTTTCCCTCCCCATTGTATATTGTACCTGATGTGCCAGATGTGCCTTAGGATTATAATACCATCAATTTTGATTTTATCAATCCGTCCCCTATATTTTTTCTGTACTTTTGCGAAAATATATAACGCCAATTTTTCCATTTTCACCCAAGCGTGGGGTTCTAACCGTTTGTCCTTTTCTAAGCCCGTCTTGGCCGGCAGCAGAGATTGTATTTTCCAGAATTCTCCTGCCTTTTTGCCGTCAAAAACCGCTCGTTTCGGCAAGCATATTTTCTGTTTTTCTTTTACGCTGATTCATTCTAAGAAATCCACACCCCATCAAGAGAGGGGCACCATCCGCTTTCACGCGGAAAAGCACGTTATTATCATTTCAATCCTCGCTCCCGGTGAAGGAGGAATCGTGTAAAATGCAACACCTCGCAGCAAGGTGCTATCGAAACCCGTAGCGCATATACTGCAACAGGTACACAAATAGAAAGGAGGTAATTGCATGGAACAGGCTATTATGGAAACCGTTCTGCAGGTCGTAGCAACCCTGCTGATTACGCTTATAGGGGTATTGGGTACTTGGCTGACTGCACAAATCGCCAAGAACAAGCAACTCGCAGGAGTCGCAGCAGCTACCGACCAGGTAATCCTTGCTGCGCAAACGACCGTGGGCGA
The DNA here is from genome assembly GCA_002482435.1 of Christensenella sp. UBA7707. Lineage (GTDB taxonomy): Bacteria > Bacillota > Clostridia > Christensenellales > CAG-138 > UBA7707. Next base: position 294 of record DLFZ01000228.1, on the reverse strand, counting down.
ATTGCAGCAGACCATTGTTGACAAGCTTAAGGCAAATGGCGGCGGCAAACTGTCGGATGAGCAAATTGCTGTTCTTGGAAAGGCATTGCTGGATAAAACAATGGAGAAGCTAAGCCTTCCAACGATTCAGTTTTTAAAGTCCGCTTCTGTCGATATCAATGCGCTTATCACCGGCGCAGGCGAGGCGTGGATTGCCAAGATTAAAGCGCCGTAAAGCCCTTACGGCTTTCATTCCGTGAGGGTTTCTTATAACAAGCCCCGTCCTTCTCAGTGAAGTGACCCCAAAAAGTTAGA
>DLFZ01000172.1:212-3275 GCA_002482435.1 Christensenella sp. UBA7707 | reverse complement strand
AGTGGTTTTCGTTATACAAAAAACAGCGGCAGGTTACCCCGCCGCTGTTTTTCATTTGTTTCATCTTATGTTTCCACTTCGGATTGCACGAGCCGTGCGTTCTCGCCCAAGTCCTTTTGCCATGCCATGACGCGCGCCCTAAGATGCGCGTCAAGCACAATGTCGTCCATGCCTTCCGGATCAAGTTCTTCCAAAAGTTCCGCTTCGAGCGGGCCTTGCTCGTTCCACAGCTTTTGAAGCGGTTTGTACGAACAGGCGTTGAGGGCAAGCTCGAACTTGAGGCGCTTGAGGGTTCCGTTGACATTGCGCGAAAACCCCACAAACGACGTTCCGCTTTTGGCGCAAAGCCGGTAGACACCCGCGATCATCTCAGCCACTTCAGGAGCCTTGACCTACAGACTTGACGCGCGCATCGTACTGAACGATGTTAAGCTCGGTACGCCACTTTTCAACGGCTTCGCTGTAAAGTTCGCCCTGCTTATCGCCCAGAAGCTGCTCGGTAATCTGATCCTTCACATCCTCAAACGCGACGGGCGTGGTATCCACAGGGCCCATCTTTTTGATGATGTGTACGCCGGCCTGACTGGTAACGGGCGCGCTCACTTCACCTACGTTAAGCAGAAGCGCCGCGTCGGAAAATTCTGCATAGTACTTATCGGCATTGGCGTGGCCAAGAATGTAGCCGTTTGCGTACGCTTCCTGATCCATGCCGGTATCCTCATTGTATTCTTCGATGAGCGACTCAAAGCTTTCGCCCGCGGCAAGCTTCGCTTCGATCTCGGCGACGATGGCGTTAACATCCTTATCCTCGCCTTCCGCAGCGTTCTTCACGAGGATGTGCTTCACATAGAAGTAGCCATCCGGAGCCACGAGGGGGCTGACGGTGCCATAGTTCTGGGCGCTCATCCAGTCGGTATAGTACGCGGCGGGGTCGCTCGCATAGCTCGTCTGCTCCGAGGCAAGCTGTGTATCATACCAGTTCTTCGCCTCTTCCTCGGTAACGGAAGCTGAGGAAATGACCTGCTGCTTCAGCGTATCGGCAAGCAGATTCTCGCGCTCCTGCTGCTCTACAAGCTTTACGTACTCGTCGTAGCTAAGATCGTAACCCTTCAAATATTCAATGAACAGCTGTTTTTCGGCTTCCTTGATGGCAGCCTCGTCGGTGATGCTCGCATCCACCTGATCGGCGTAATCGGCAAGCGCGGCGTCAAGCTGCGCCTGCACGTTTTCGGCAAGCTTCGCTTCGCCTTCCGCATCGAGGGTAATGCCTTCCTTGTGCGCCTGCGCAACGGGAATGGCGCTTTCGATGAGCGAATCAAACACCATTTGCTTGAGCTCGGCTACGGGATCATTGCTGCTTAAGGTGATGAGCCCATACTGATAATAACTCTGGTAGGTGGAATATTGGTTGTAGAACTGGGAATAGGTAATTTCCACATCGCCCACCTTAGCAACGACCGGGTTGGTAATCACCGCGCTGCATCCGGTGCCGGCAAGCATCAAAACGACCAGAAGAAGCGCCGTTGTGATAAGGAGCGCGCGATTGCTTTTGTACTGCATGTTCTTGTTTCTCCTTCGATGAAAAGCGGCCTCAGCCGCTTTTTGATAAAAATGGACACAAAGCATGGATCGCAGGAACCATGCTTCACTATTTTATCTCCTCATCAATCACCTGTCAACGCAAACGGCTTGTGCATTTTTTGAACACTTCGTGGCAAAAACATGCGCAAAGCTTGCGCTCCTACGCCTTTTCGTACCGCTGCTTACTTTTTTTCCGGTTTGTCTGCCAAAGTCAGCCATTCTTCACAGATTTCGCTTGTTGGAAAGCCGTGTGCTGTGGTAACATATAAAAGAATGAATTGGGGCGCCCGCGCGGCGACCTTCTATCCTTATTTCTTTTGGAGGTATTCCTTATGGTAATGGCTGGCGACTTCAGAAAAGGCGTTACAGTCGAAATTGACGGAAATGTCTGGGTGATCGCGGATTTCCAGCATGTAAAGCCCGGCAAAGGCGCAGCGTTTGTGCGCACCCGTCTCAAGAACGTCATGACGGGCGCCGTGCTTGAGCGCACCTTCAACCCGACGGACAAGTATCCCCGCGCGGTTATCGAAACCAAAGAAATGCAGTACCTCTATAGCGACGGCGAACTGTATTACTTCATGGATACCGAAACCTACGAGCAGCTTCCGCTTAACTTCGATCAAGTGGAAGACGCGATTCCCTATATCGTTGAAAACCAGAACGTCAGCATCCGCTTCTTCAAGGGCAAGGCCTTCTCGGTAGAGGCACCCAACTTCGTTGAGCTTACCGTTACGGAAACGGAACCGGGCTTCCGCGGCGACACGGCAACCGGCACCAACAAGCCCGCAACGCTTGAAACCGGCTTGAAAATCAGCGTTCCCCTTTTCGTCAACGAAGGCGACCGCATCCGCGTGGATACCCGTTCGGGCGAATACATGGAGCGCGTATAAGCGCTAGTGTTACCAAGTACAATAAAAATGCCCTCCCCCCACACCAAACTTTCGTGGCGGGAAAAAAGAACCTCTTGGGCTGTGTTTTTATAAACCCCTGCGAGGTCGCAGCATAGAAAGGAGAACAATTATGAGCTATATCAAAGAAAAAGTTGCTTACCTTCGCGGTTTGGCTGAGGGCCTCGGCGTTGGCAGCGATTCTACCGGCAAGCTGATTTCGGAAATCATCGCCACGCTCGACGTTATGGCCGATGCTGTGGATGAAAATGAAGCCGCCATCATGGAGCTTGACGAGTGCGTTGACGACATCTATGAAGAAATCGACAACATCGACGAGCTTCTCTACGACGAAGAGGATGATGACGACGATTTCGTGGAGTTCGAATGCCCCAGCTGCGGCGAAACCGCCTACTTCGACAAGGAAATGCTCGAAAACAGCGAAGACCTTATCTGTCCCGCCTGCAACGCTCCCATTGTGACCGATGTGGACTCGGACGAGGACTAAGAAAACCAGTACCCCCAAAAGAGGCGCTTTCGCGCCTCTTTTTCTCTGTCAAAAAAGTGTCTGACGCCACTTTTTTGAGGTTTCAGG
>DLFZ01000172.1:0-172 GCA_002482435.1 Christensenella sp. UBA7707 | reverse complement strand
GCACATGTCGTCAAAGCCGGAATAAAAATCAAGTGGCTAAGACCCCTTAACAATCCCCAGGGGGCACGAAAGCCTAAAAGAGGCGCTTTCGCGCCCCTTTTTTTGCGGCTGTGCATGTTATATGCCGCAGCCATCCGCGCGGTAAAAACGCCGCGCGAATTTTAGTTTTTGA
>DLFZ01000168.1:369-7807 GCA_002482435.1 Christensenella sp. UBA7707 | reverse complement strand
GAGGAACACACGGGGTGGGTTTGCCATGCCGAAAATGACACACGCAAACGCAATAAACCCGCGGTTTGCGCTCATGCCCTCGGTAAACATGGTCAAATACCCAAGCGAAAGATGTGCGCCCGCAAAGCCGCACAGCACCCCGCAAATAAGGCTTGCGGCGTATTTCATTTTTTGCGGGCTGATGCCCGCGCTTTGAAGCGAAGCGGGGTGTTCGCCCGCCGCGCGCAGCCAATACCCCCACGGGGTTTTATAAAGAAAAACCCAGGTGATTAGCACCAAAATCCACGAGATGTACACGAACAGCGTGTTGTTGTTGAGAAGCTCGCCTAGAATCGGGATGTCATCTAGAAACGGCAGGTTTACCGTTGGGATGGGGATGATGCCGGGGTCGGAAAACGCGCCCTTCACCCCGAAGATGGTACGAAGAAGAAACACCGTTACGCCGCCCGCAAAAATGTTGAGCGCCACGCCGATGATGAACTCGTCACTTTTGAACTTGATGACGAACAGCCCGAAAAGAAGCCCGATGAGGATGCCCGCAAGTACCGCCATGAGCACGCCCATCGCAGCCGAGGTGAAAAAGTAGCTTGCCGCCACCGCCGCGAACGCGCCAACGAGAATCATCCCGTCCATGCCGATGTTCATAATGCCCGCGTGCTCCGTAAAAAGGCCGCCAAGCGCCGCAAGCACGATGGGCGTTGAGGTGCGCAGTGTGTTTTGCAAAAGCGCTACGTTGAAGATTTCGTTCATGCCGCCTTCCCCTCCCGTATCCTTGTTTTTGCTTCCCGCCTTGCGCGCTTTTCGCGGATGGAGGCCGTAATGCCATTTTCCGCCGCCATAAAGAAAATGATGATGGACTGTATCACGAGAATCAGCTCGCTTGAAATGCCAAGGTTTAGCTCCATGGCGCTGCCACCGATCTTGAGCGCTGCAAAAAACACGCTCATCAAAAGGATGCCAACCGGCTCGTAGCGCATAATCATGGCGACAAGCATGCCGTCAAAGTAAAAGTCTTTGGAAATAGATTCCACAAACCTCCCGTGGATGCCGTACACCTCAAACATGCCAACCGCCCCGCACATTGCACCCGAGGCGACCATGGCGAGGATGGTGATGCGGTCCACCTTTAAGCCCGAAAAGAACGCGAACCGCCGGTTTTGACCGGTGAGCTTCATTTCGTAGCCGGTAGAAGTGCGGCTCATGATGTACCATACCGCAAGCGCGATANNCTCGCCGCATAAAAAATGCCCGCCGTAAGGTCGGAAAGCGAAATGAGCTTAAAGAAGCGGAACGATGCCTCGATGGCGGGCGTGCCCGCCACGATGCCCTTTTCGGTCGTCTTCAACGGCCCGTTGGCAAGGTACACGCAAAAGTAGATTGCCACCGAGTTGAGCATGACGGTGGTGATGACCTCGTTGACCTTCAGCTTCACCTTCAAGAGCGCGGGGATGAGTGCGTAAAGCCCGCCCGCCGCACATGCCGCAAGGAATGCAAGCGGTATGGCGATTGCGGCATTGAGCCCGCCAAGAAGAACGCCCGCCATAGCCGCGGCCATGCCGCCCAAAAAAAGCTGGCCCTCACCGCCCACGTTAAAAATGCCCGCGCGCGCGCCAACCGCTGTGGCAAGCGCGGTAATGGCAAGGGTAACGGTTTTTGCGAGCGTGTTGCCAAACACGCGGGGCGAGCCGAAGCTGCCGCGCAAAAGCTCCGCGTACGCCGCGAGCGGGTTATGCCCCGTGAGCAAAATGATCACCGCGCCTAGTGCAAGCGCAGCGAACACGCTGATGAATAAGGATACAAGGTACCCCTTGTCAAGCTTTTTTGTCGTCATGTTCTTCCCCCCTTGCCCTCACCATCATGCGGTAGCCGATTTCCGCCTTGTCAAACCGCCCCGCCTCAAACGTACCCGTGACCTTGCCTTCAAACAGCGTTATGATGCGGTCGCTCAGGCGAAACACCTCGTCGAGGTCGGCGCTTGATAGAAGGATTGCCGCGCCCTCGTTGCGCTTTTTTACAATGAGGTTGTGGATGAACTCCATCGCGCCGATGTCCACACCGCGCGTGGGCTGCGAAATAATGAGAACCGGCGTTTCAAACGAAAACTCGCGCGCCGCCACAAGCTTTTGAATGTTGCCGCCCGAAAGCGAACCCACCTTGGTGTGAACGTTTGCGGCGCGAATGTCAAACCGCCCATAAACCTCCGTTGCGTAGCGGAGGATGCTCGCGCGGCGAAAATGCTCGCTGCCCGCAGCAAACTCCTTTTTGCGGTGCTTGCCGACCATAAGGTTCTCCACGATGTCCGCCTCTTTGGAAACGCCGGTTTTGAGCCTGTCCTCGGGAATATGGGAGAGTCCCGCTCGGCGTATATCGCCCGGGCTTTGCCCTGCAACAGGCGCGCCGCGCAGCAGCACCTCGCCGCTTTTTGGCTTTCTTAAGCCGGTTATGGCTTCAAGCAGCTCACTCTGCCCATTCCCCTCCACGGCCGCAATCCCTAAAATCTCTCCCGCGCGCAAAGAAAGGCTCACGCCGCGCACAGCGTCGAGCGCGCGGTCGTCCGTCACCCAAAGGTCTTTTATTTCAAGCGCCACATCACCGGGCTTGCCTGTTTTGAATAGCTCGTCCATCAGCACGTCGCGCCCCACCATACGTTCGGCGAGGCTGCGCTCGGTGACATCTTTCGTTTCCGAAACGCTTACAAGCTTTCCCTGCCGCATCACGCCCACGCGGTCGGAAATGGCCATAACCTCGTAAAGCTTATGGGTGATGATGATTACGGTTTTCCCCTTTTCGCGCACCACACGGCGGATTACCGAAAAAAGCTCTTCGGTTTCCTGCGGGGTCAAAACCGCGGTCGGCTCGTCAAGGATCAAAATATCCGCACCCCGATAGAGCGTTTTTAAAATTTCCACGCGCTGCTGCAACCCAACGCTCAAATCCGCCACGCGTGCGTCGGGGTCCACCGCAAGCCCGTATTCCTCCACGAGGGCGCGCGCACGCGAAACCGCCGCACGCCTGTCAAAAAAAATGCCGCTCTTTTTCGGCTCGCGGGAAAGCACGATGTTCTCCGCCACCGTAAACGAGGGCACAAGCATAAAATGCTGGTGCACCATGCCCACCCCGCGGCCGATCGCAGCCTTTGGGGAAAAGCGTCTCACCCGCTCGCCCTTGATGAACACCGTTCCGTCGGTCGGTTCCAAAATACCGTACAAAACGTTCATCAGCGTGCTTTTTCCGGCGCCGTTTTCCCCAACGAGCGCCAGCACCTCGCCTCGCTTCACGCCTAAGGTTACATTGTCATTGGCGAGCACGCCCGGAAACTGCACAGATATGTTTTTCAGTTCCACCGCGTAATCGGATGTGCCGTTCAAAAAACATCCCCCCTGAACTCATGTGGTAAGATTAGGAATAATTATTGAGTATATAATATAGTATAATAATATATAAAGGAAGTTTTGGCATTTTTTGGCTGCGCCGCAGCACGCAAAGAAAATATATTTTTCGACGGCTTTTAAAAATAGGCCGCCTTTTTTATGCGGCACGGCAAATTCTCTTTAAAAAAACGCGCGCAAGCGGCTTGGCCGCTTGCGCGAAATCGTTTTGTTTGTTAGGAGCGCGTCGTCTGTACCACAATCTCGCCGCTGATGATCTTCTGCTTGAGCGCCTCGACCTCGGCCTTGAGTTCATCGGAAACCTGCTGCGCTGCACCCGCTTCGCCATAACCCACGTCCACATAGCCGGAGGCCATATCGGCAACCCAAGTAGTGCCGCCCTTCCATGTATCGTCGTTGATGAACGCAGCGACGGTATCATAAATGGAATCCCCAACCTTTTTAATCATGGAGCAAACGATCACGTTGGGGTTGATGTACTTCTGGTCGGAATCCACGCCGATGGCGTATCTGCCCTGCTCGGCGGCGGCTTCAAACACGCCCTCGCCCGTTTTGCCCGCAACCTGAAACACCACGTCGCAGCCCTTGCCGTAAAGGGTAAGTGCGCACTCCTTGCCCTTGGCAGGGTCTTCATAATCCCCGGCATAGTTCACTTCTACGCCACAGGCGGGGTTTGCGTACTGCGCGCCCTGCGTATAGCCAACGAGGAAGTCGTTGATGGTATCGCCGTCCATGCCGCCCACCGCACCGACCTTGCCGGTCGTGCTCAGCCTGGCTGCGATGTAACCCACGAGGAAGGAGCCTTCGTTTTGCGCATACTTGATGTTGTAAATGTTGGAAATGCCCTCCACAGCTTCATCCACATAGATGAACTTGGTATCGGGCAGTTCGGGCGCAACCGCCCTGAGGCCGTCGGCGAACTGCCAGCCCACAGCCACCACAAAATCGCAGGTTTCCGCCGCGTTTACAAGCTGCTGCTGGAACATCGAGGCGTCCTCCTTGCACTCAATGACCTTGCCTTGTACGTTATAATCGGCCACGAGCCTGTCCAAGCCCGCCTTGGCGGAATCGTAGAACGAACGGTCGCCAAGGCCGCCCGCCACCACGACGGCAACGCTCACAACGCCGTCGTCTTTGTTCTCGGAATTGCCCGCGCAGCCCGCAAAAACGGCCGCAGACATCAAAATAACCAGAGCCAGGGAAAGAAGCTTTTTCATGTTTTCCTCCAAAAAACTTTGTGATCTTCTGCAAATTTTTGCGACAAACCCCATGGTTTGTGGATGCCGCCGACGCGGCAACGAAACTATTATACCCACAAAGCCCCATGTTTTCAATTGCCGCATTGCATAATGTTGCCTGCAGCTCCAAAACATCGGCGATTGACAGATGCGGCTTGAGGCTGTAATATACAGTTACTCCAAACATAACAATGGAATTTGTATAACAACTCTTGGCGTCCAGCATGGGTACGGTGATACCGGCCCACAGGAAGGAGAACAGGCTTCATGTGGAAGTACATTCTTAAAAGGATCGGACTTGCCATCGTGACGGTGCTTATCATTACAACGATAACATTCTTCGCGATGAACGCGATCCCGGGTGGCCCTTTTGAAAAGGAAAAAGCGCCCGACCCCGCTGTGCGTGCGGTTCTCGAGGCGCGTTTCCACCTCGATAAGCCCATCGGTGAACAATTCATATACTACATGGAGGACATGCTGAAGGGTGATTTCGGCATTTCGCTCAAAACCGGCCGCGACATTGCACAGACGATCGGTGAGTCTTTTGCGATCTCTGCCAAGCTCGGTGGCATGGCTGCTGTGGTTGCGCTCATTTTCGGTCTGATCTTCGGCGCCATTGCGGCGCTCACGCGCAACGGTATCTTCGACAGGGTCATCATTTTCTTCACGACGCTGTTCGTTTCCGTGCCAAGCTTCGTGCTTGCAACGCTGCTGCTTCTCGTTTTCTGCCTGAAGCTCAGCTGGTTCCCCGTGTGGAGCCCAGATAATCAAAGTTACGTTTTGCCCATCATCGCCCTCGCGCTCTACCCCATGAGCTACATTATAAGGCTAACAAAGTCCAGCATGCTTGACGTGCTCGGGCAGGACTATATTCGTACCGCGCGTTCCAAAGGTGTTGCCGAAACCAAGGTCATTTTCAAGCACGCACTGAAAAACGCGATGATCCCGGTCATCACCTACATGGGGCCAATGGTCGCTTACATCCTCACCGGCAGCCTCGTGGTGGAAACGGTGTTCACCATCGGCGGCCTCGGTTCAAAGTTCGTGACCAGCATCACCAACCGCGATTACCCGATGATCATGGCCACCACGATTTTCCTCGCGGTGTTGATGGTTATCGCCACACTGATCAGCGATCTTATTTATAAGGTTGTTGATCCCCGTATCAGCTTTGAATAAGGAGGCACAGAGAGAATGAGCGAACCGGGCCAGATCCCCAAGAAACATCTGTTGAGCCTTCAGCTTGACCCCGCTATTTTCACCCCTGCGGATGCATCCGAAAAGGAAACGCACACGCAGATGCGCGAATCCACCACCTTCTTCAAGGATGGTATGCGCAAGCTTTTTAAAAACCCGCTGGCGGTGGGCAGCATCATCGTGCTGTTCCTGCTGATCGTCGTGATTGTTTTCGCGCCGATGGTGGTTCCCTACGGTTACGATGACATGATTACCGTGAACGGCGTCCGCGACAAGAGTGCAAAAAACCTCGGGCCTATGGAATATTCCGAGCTTGAGCAGCGTGCGATAGCGGAGGGGCAGGAACTTTTCCCGCACATCTTCGGCACCGACTCTTTGAGCCGCGACTACTTCATCCGCGTCGTATACGGCGCGAGGGTATCGCTGGCAGTTGGCTTTTTTGCGAGCCTCATCGTGCTTGTGATCGGCCTTGTTTACGGCTCGATTTCCGGCTATGTGGGCGGCAGGGTAGACCTTGTGATGATGCGTATCGTAGACATCATCTACTCGCTGCCGGATATGCTCATGATCATCCTTCTTTCCGTAGTGTTTGACGCGGTTTTGAAGGACGCTCTTGTGGGCACGGTACTTGAGAAGATCGGCACCAACATGATCAGCCTTTTCGTGGTGTTCGGCCTTCTTTACTGGGTAGGCATGGCGCGCCTTGTGCGCGGCCAAATCCTCTCCATCAAAAAGAACGAATACGTCATTGCTGCGCGCGCCCTTGGCGCGAAGGGCGGCAGGATCGTGAAAAAGCACATCCTGCCCAACTGCATGGGCGTAATCATCATTTCGACGGCGCTTCAAGTGCCCTCGGCCATTTTCACCGAAAGCTTTTTGAGCTTCGTGGGTCTTGGCGTGCAGGCGCCCATGCCCAGCCTCGGCTCGCTTGCAAACGCTGCGCGTCAGGGCTTGCAAAGTTACCCCTCCAAGCTCGTGTTCCCCGCCGCCGCCATTTGCTTGATCGTGCTTGCTTTCAACCTTTTGGGCGACGGGCTGCGCGACGCGTTCGACCCCAAATTAAGGAAGTGATCGTATGAGCGAGAAAACATTGTTGCAGGTCAAAAACCTTCAGACCCAGTTCGACACCGATTCCGGCTGCGTCAAGGCTGTCAACGGTATTTCTTTCAACCTGGAAAAGGGCAAGGTGCTGGGCATCGTAGGTGAGTCAGGCTCGGGCAAGAGCGTTACCGCCTACTCGATCCTTCGCATCCTTGTGGATCCGGGTAAGGTCGCGGGCGGCGAAGTGTTGTTTGAGGGCGAAGACGTTCTTAAATTCAACAGGCGCAAGATGCGAAGCTTCCGCGGCGAAAAAATAAGCATCATCTTTCAAGATCCCATGACGAGCCTCAACCCGGTTTACACCATCGGCAACCAGCTGATGGAAACCATTTTGCTGCACACCGACCGCAACCATGAGCAAGCAAAAGCGCGCGCGGTTGAAATGCTTACCCTGGTGGGCGTGAGCGACCCGCAGAAGCGCATCAATCAATACCCGCACGAGCTTTCGGGCGGCATGCGCCAGCGCGTCATGATCGCCATGGCGCTCGCATGCGAGCCGGACATTTTGATTGC
>DLFZ01000168.1:0-275 GCA_002482435.1 Christensenella sp. UBA7707 | reverse complement strand
GACATGTGCGACGAGATCATCGTTATGTACGCAGGCCGCGTTTGCGAGCGCGGTACCGCCGACGAAATTTTCTACAACCCCAAGCACGAATACACCAAGGGGCTTATGCGCTCCATCCCCAAGCTCGGTATGGGGCATGTTCGCTTGCAGCCAATCGGCGGCTCACCCGTCGACCTTTTGAACCTGCCAAAGGGCTGCGCCTTCGCCTCGCGCTGCGACTGCGCCATGAAGGTATGCCTCAAAGAGCAGCCAGAGGAAATTTTTGTTGCCAAGGA
>DLFZ01000048.1:3891-4955 GCA_002482435.1 Christensenella sp. UBA7707 | reverse complement strand
GCCCTGCGCCTGCAAAGCGATGTGTGAAAGGCCAATGATGGAGTTGAGCGGGGTACGTATTTCGTGGCTCATGCGCGAAAGGAACATGCTCTTTGCGGCGTTCGCGTCGTTCGCGGCACGCTTGGCATGCAAAAGCTCTAGCTCCTTGCGGCGGCGCTCGGTAATATCCTCCGCGACACCGAGTATGCCGTAAGCCTCGCCGTTTTCGGTATAAAGAGGTACTTTTTCCACGTTGAACAAGCGCGTTTCCCCATCCGCGCGTATAATGTTCTGCTGCACATGAATGCGCGGCAGATGGTCTTTAAGCATTTTTTCTTCCAACTGCGACTGGCGCCGCGTTTCTTCGGCACTCATGTAGTTTGCTGCGTTTCCACCCACCATATCCTCGACCGTGGCACCGAAACTTTCGGCCAGTTGCTTGTTGCAGCCAAGGTAAACGCCTTTGAGGTCTCGCCAGAAAATGCCTACGGGTGCGCTGTCTACCAATTGCTTGAACAGCTGGCGCGAGCGGAACAGTTCGCTCTCGTAGCGCATGCGTTCAGTGACGTTTGCGGCAAAGATTGTAACAAGGCTGTATTTCCCCGTTCCATCTATGATGGGATAAATGGAGTTTTCAAGCCACATCCCCTCAAACTGCGCTTGAAGCACTGTGCGCTGTCCGGTTTCAAGCGCGGTATGCACGTAGGTCATCAGGCGTAAATAAGAACTTTCGGGCAGAAAATCGCGGAGGTTCTTTCCCGGAATCGTTTTGATCGGCGTTTTGAAAAACGCTGCAAAACCGCTGTTTGCGTTTTGTAAAACACCCTGCGCGTCAATCATGTAAATGCCGTCTTCCGTGGAATCAAGCACCACGCGCATCAGCTTGTTGCTCTGCTCAATCTCAGCTTCCTTCTTACGACGCACATAGGCGTTGCGAAGCATTTCAACAAATATGTTGAGGATGTCGAGGTCTTCCTGCGACCATTCGTCCATATGCTTGTGGGTAGAAACGACAATGCTCCCGCAAAGCTTTCCCTGCACGTGAAGCGGCGCAATCACATAGCTGCGGCCTGTTTGCATTACAT
>DLFZ01000048.1:0-3843 GCA_002482435.1 Christensenella sp. UBA7707 | reverse complement strand
ACGTTTTTAAACTTCGTACCGTTGAAATATTGCTCAAGTTCTTCATTGGGCATCTCTTCCCCGTGCGCCCATTGCCCCATGACAAAAAAGCGCTTTTGTTTGCCGTCAAACTCCGCATAGGTGACCCGGTGCGCCTCGAGGTACTCCCCCATTACCCTAAGCGAACCGTTGAGCGCGATATTCATCTCCGAGAGCGGCACGTTAAAAAAGTCCTGCGAAAATTTGAGCACGGCGGCTTGAAANNGACTTTCTGGTCAATCATGGCAAGAAGGGTAGTGGCAGTGCTTTCAAGCTCCGCAGTACGCTGTAGCACCGTTTGGTTGAGGCTCTTCTGCGGCAGCATAATGCGCCGAACCATGGTTCTGACGTAAAAGAACAGCAAAAGTGCCGTTACAAAAACAAAAAACCAGCCCTTGCCCGATTCGATGCGCGCAAGCGACGCGACATCGTCCGCAAGAAGGCCGGCCAGTTTTCCGGAGAAGAGAATCCATAGAAAGCTCACCAGGAAGTACGAACCCGCAATCCACAGCGCATACCGCAACGGGCTGTTCTGCTCGCCTAACAGCCTAAGGGGCTTACGCTTTTTCAAGGGCGGTTCCTGGATCGGGTTCGGATGCGACATAGCGTAAATCCCTCCGTTTCAGGGCGCGCGCTCATATTGCTTACAACAACCGGGCGCGCAGTTCCCCATATTCTTTTTCAAGCGCAAAAAAACCTGTTTTCGCGTTCGCAAAACCGCCTGCGCGAAGCTCGTACTCCACCTTTGCCGCACCGGACGAAAGCCTGTTAAGGCCTAGGTTTGCGGCGGTTCCTTTGAGGCTGTGCGCGTAAAGTACCGCAGCGCGTTCGTCAGAAGCTTCAAGCGCATCGCGAAGGCAACCCAAAAAATCCTCCTCAAAAAACATTTTCACAAGCTCGCAATAAAGTGCTTCATTGCCTGTGAGCCTTGTGACCGCAACGTCATAATCCACGCCCTCAGCAAGGCGCAGCTTTTCTTTGATGCCGATACCGCCACCACAGCCATGCGCATCCATGAACCCCCATCCTTTCGTAAGTGCCGCATCCGTTTCAGTCATTATGGAGCAGCGCAATGCTTTGGAATGTTTCACTAACGCCGTTGAACGCCTCTATAAGAAGCGGATCAAACTGCGAACCCTTGCCGGCGCGGATGATATCCGCCGCCGTCTCGTGCGAGAAAGCGGGCTTATACACGCGTTTGCTCACAAGTGCGTCGTAAACATCCGCCACGGCTACAATGCGCGCCGAAAGCGGAATCTTTTCGCCCCCAAGCCCGTCCGGATAGCCTGTGCCATCCCACCGCTCGTGATGGTGGCGACAGATCTGGCGCGCGTAATACATGTATTCCTCGTCGGCTGAGTTGCCCAAAGAATCGATGAAGCTGCTTCCGGTAATGGTATGCCCCTTCATGACATCAAACTCTTCGGGGGTAAGCTTTCCGGGCTTCATAAGAATGCAGTCGGGGATGCTGACCTTGCCGATGTCGTGCATGGTAGAGGCGCGGGCAATCAGCGACGCGTTTTTTACGTCGAGCTGATGCGAAAAAAGCCCGTTCTCCAAGAGGTAAGCAAGCTGCGCCTCGCAATAAAGCTTGATGCGCTTGACATGTTTTCCGGATTCGAGGCTTCTGTATTCGATGATGGAGGTAACCGCGTCGAGCAGCGATTCGCGCATTTCGATGATCTTTTTGGTGCGTATGTCGATGAGCTCCTGCAGCATATCCTGATGCCGCTTGAGCTCCACATGGTTGTGGACGCGTATTTTTACGATTTGTGCGTTAAACGGTTTTGTGATGTAGTCGATGGCACCTTCCGTAAGGCCGCGGCTCTCGTCGTGTTCGCTGTCGAGTGAGGTGATAAGCACCACAGGGATGTCCTTGGTGAGCCTGTTTCTTTTTAAGATTCTAAGAACCTCGTAGCCGTTGTATTCCGGCATCATGATGTCGAGCAGAATCAACGAGAGCGAACCGGCGTGCTTGAGCGCACTGTCGATGGCCTGCTTCCCGTTTTCAGCCATGATACATTCATACTCGTCCATCAAAATCGTCTCGAGCATTTTTCGATTGATGGCGATATCGTCGACGATCAATACCTTTTCCATCACAAAACCTTTCGGCTTCCCAGCCTTTGTATTGCTGACGATATGATTTCATTTTCCTGATTTCTTCTATCTCTTGATTATATATGAACTCCACGCGCTCTGTCAATTTTTGTATGTTTTTCACGCAATAGCGCAAAAACCGGCATTTTAGGTCGGTTTTTGCGCTATTGTTTGAAAAATATATTATTTTTATGCACAATTGTTGGTGCTTTAAAAGCACGATTTCCGCTTTTACTAGCCGTTTATAAGGCGCACCGTGAAAGACAACGTGCGAAGCCCGAAAAAAAATCCTGCACCGACAATGCTCATAAAAAGCGTGATAAGTGAGATTCCCGGCTGCGCCGCGCCGAGCTCCGCAAGCGCAACCCCGTAAGCGAGGCACACAAGCGTTACAAAAAGCGCCATAAACGCAACGCGCGAAAGCGTACGCGAAACCTCGTTGCTGAAAACGCTTCCGTGCTGCACGCGGCTGAGCACACGAAAAAGGCCGATGTCCGCAAGGCTTCGCGGTAGCGCATAGCACCATATCCAAACCACGCAGGGCCAGTAAAACTGCGCAAATTCCGGGTTGTTCTTCCGCATGGCAATGCCTTCCACAAACGGCAGATGCCAAAAACAAAGCCATATTCGCATTGCGGCAAGTACAAGAAGCACCGCTTTGAACCCGCGCGCGGCGTTTGCAAGCTTTTTTTCCATTTCCGCCTCCTCTTGCTCCGTAGAGAGATGATGGTTTTATTATATGTAGTATTTTATTGCTTTTCAATATTATTTTATTGTTTATCGATATTTTGTATGAAAAGCATCGGGCAGGCGGATTGACCGCCTGCCCGATGACCTTTTTCATGTTTTGTTTGCCATGCGCCATGACGTTTGCCGTTTATGTGGCATCCGCCTCGTTCAGCTTCTGAGCTTGCCCCCCACCTGTGTCTCAAGCGAAGCGACGACCGCGTCCATCGCAGCGCGGATTTCCGCGTCGTTGAGCGTTCTGTCCTCGGCGCGCAGGCTGAAGGAAAACGCCATGCTCTTTTTCCCTTCCGGCACACCCTTGCCGCGGTACACGTCAAACAGACGCACGTCGGAAACGATTACGCCAGCGTCGGCGTTCAAAATAGCGTTTACCGCATCGGTCGAAAGCACGCTGTCATCCGTCACCACAGCCACATCGCGTTCCACGGAGGGGAAGCGCGGAATGGGCGAATATGTCCTTTTCGCAATTGTGTGCCCAAGAAGCTTTTCCATGTTTAGCTCCGCAGCGTACACTGTTTGCGGAATTTCAAAAGCTTTTTGCACCTTGGGGTGAATGGTACCAAGCTCACCGATTACCTCCCCGTCCGCCTCTATAAGCGCCTTTTGGCCCGGGTGGAAGTATTCGCCGCCGCCTTTTGTAAAGCGCACGTTTTTTGTCACGTTCAGCCGATCAAAAAGCTCCTCAAGCGTGCCCTTGAGGGTGAAGAAGTCCTCGCCTTCGCCGGTGAAGGCAAACCCGAGCATTTTGCGTTCCTCAGGCAGCTTCTCATTGTTGTCGATGTGGACGTTGCCCACCTCAAAATAGCGCCCGTGGCCGGTTTTCCGCCCGCAGTTGAGCGACACTGCCTCGAACATACCCATGTAAAGGGTGGTGCGCATGAGGCTTTGCTCCTCACCAAATGGGTTTAGAAGCCTTACGGCTTGCCGCTTTTCGCTGCCCTCGGGCAAAAGGAGCGCGTCGAGCGCGGCGGGGCCGGT
>DLFZ01000054.1 GCA_002482435.1 Christensenella sp. UBA7707 | reverse complement strand
CGCGAAATTGCGGTTTCCCCCGCGCACCAGCGTAAGGGCTACGGCAGGCGGCTTATGGAGCAGGCGCTCGTTTACGGGATGCGGCGCGGCGCAGTAAAGGCGTTTTTGGCGGCGGACTTGCAAAACGCAAACGCCATTGCGCTTTATGAAAGTTGCGGCTTCGCGCGGCACGGCACGGAAACGGAGCTTCAAATGGCGCGCGGCAATTTTTAGCGCGTAGCGTCTACTTCCTATAGTTACACAAAACTGCCGTGGTCGATTTTTCACCAAATTTATAACCAATAGGAAAGAGGCGATGAAGCATGGAAACTCTCGAAAACCTTCCCGAGCTTCTCAACGGGGTGTACGAGCCGCTTTGTGCGCGTTCGAAGGCGCTTTGCAGTTACTTAAAGGAACAGGGTGTAACCTTCACGCGCGGCTTTTACAACCTGCACGCTGTGAGGAAGGGTGACGGCTTTTTTACCGAGCATTTCCCCATACCCGTGGTGACAGCGCAGGGGCTTGGGGACTTTGGCTTCGAGCTCGACCATATTTTTTTCGAGGCGGTTCTGCCGCGCGAAAAGGCGCTTTGCTTCGACTTTGCAGCGCTCGCGCGCGGCTATAACATCGAGGTTTACGGCGCGGAGGATTTTCTTACGGATTTCTACCATACGGGTATGGACATGGCGGAGCTTCGTGAGCGCCTTCTTAAAAGCGCGGAACGCGAAGTTTGCCTATGCCTGAAATTCGCCTGCGACACACCCCCGCAAACACTTTTTGCCGCTGCGAAAACAGCCGTCTTCATTTGACCCTCCCGCCAAATTTTTGAAAAAGGAAAAACGCCGCGCTCAAGGAGGAGAGAGCGCGGCGTTTTTTATGATACCCGTTTTTCAAAAGGGCGGCGCAGGCGTTCCCATACCCGTCCGCTTTCTGTTTTTACTTTAACCGCTTTGTGTGGCAATTATGTGGAGCGGTGTTAAACATCCTTGTACTTTTTACGGCATTTTCAAGCATAGCGTGCGGGCATGACAGGGCGCGCAACTGCATACGATACATTGACATACAAATCTTTGTTGTACAGCACCGATGTTATAAGGTACAATAAGCCTATCATTCATTCGCCATTTTCTTGCAAATTTAGACAGGAGGCTTATCGATGCAGCCCTATGTGATCATCACCGACGCAGACAGCGAGCTTCCCCTTTCCATCGTCAAGCGTTACAACGTGCCCTTCGTGCCCATGCCTTACAACATGGACGGAAATGAATACGCCTACGACCTTGGCGAAAACACCGACTATGCGCATTTCTTCTCGCGCATCCGCGCGGGCAGCATCCCCACCACCACCACGTATCCCCCGCAGTATTATGTGGATATGTGGAAACCCTACCTCGAGCAGGGTATGGACGTGCTGTTTATCTCTTTTTCCTCCATGCTCTCGGCGGCCTACGGCTTTTTGAGTGCCGCACGCGAGGAGCTTAAGGAAATGTACCCCGCGCGAAAAATCATTTCGGTGGATACCAAAAGCATTTCCGCAGGCATGGCGGCACTCGTTTACGAGGCGCTTAAAATGAAGGAAAACGGTGCTGACATTGAAACCGTGGCGCATTGGGTAGAGCAAAACGTGCAGCGCGCCAATGTGTGGTTTACCGTGGACGACCTTTTCCACCTCAAGCGCGGCGGCAGAATTTCTCCCGCTGCGGCAGCGGTGGGC
Organism: Christensenella sp. UBA7707; assembly: GCA_002482435.1. GTDB lineage: Bacteria > Bacillota > Clostridia > Christensenellales > CAG-138 > UBA7707. The sequence goes on along the minus strand of DLFZ01000054.1, from coordinate 2,593 downwards.
TCGCTTTTGAACGTAAAGCCCATCATCACCATGAGCCGCGCGGGCAGGCTTGTGCCTTGCGAAAAGGTAAACGGGCGGCGCAAATCCATTCGCTTTTTAGCGGACGCCATCGTTTCGCGCGCGGAGGATCCGCGGCACAACGCGCTTTTTATTTTGCACGGCGATTGCGAGCAGGATGCGTACGCGCTTAAGGGGCTCGTGGAGGAACAGGGCGTGGTATTTAGCGAATACTTCATCCAGTTCGTAGGGCCGGTGATCGGTGCGCACACAGGCGCGCAAACGCTCGGCGTGGGCTTCTTTGGCAAGGAGCGCGAAATCGAAGATTGATCGTGGGCGGACCGTATGCGCATGCATGCGGTCCGCTGTGTTTTTGTTGCGCGAAACGCGGCTTTTTTTACAAAAAGTTCTTGTTTTTTTAAACAACCCTAATGTTTGTGCGTAAAAAAGCCGAAAGAAAAATAGATTCTTAATACTCTTCTACTCATTCCGGCGCTTGTGAAAGCAAGCGGCGGAGTTAAGCCTACACGGGACAAGCTTTTTTGCAGCTCCCGCGCTATCTTTTTACGACAGGAGTGTATCAAATGGAGCAGCCCATCCGCCCGGAAACGGAAACAACGGTGCAAAAGGTGAAATTTCCGTGGTCGTTTTTTCTTGCAGTGGCCAACTTTTTTAAAAAGCTGACCTTCAAGCGGAAAAAGCGGACGCCAAGCGAAACGTTGGAAGCCCACCTTTCTTCCGAGCCAGCCGAGCAGCCGTTCCCCGAGGGCGAAGGCGCGGCCATTGCCGAGGCGCAGCCCTCCGAAGCGGCTGAAGCCTTGGAGCGCGTTTTGCCGCAGCCCGAACAAGCGCCTGCTGAAAAAGGGCTTAAGCGCCTGTTGAAAAAACTGCCGCAAAGCAAGAAAGCCCCAAAACCCAAAAAAGAAAAAAACACGCAAAACCTTTTGCGGCTCATTTACTCCAACGCCAGCACCGTAACAGCCGCCGTCAGCGCGGCCGCCGCGAACGCCAACGCGAAGCTTGCGGAAAAAATCAAGGCGCAGCGCCTTGGCGCGCAGGTCATCACGCGAAGCCTCATCACCATTCTCGTTGTGGTACTGCTGTCGTTTGGCGCGGTATTTACCTTGAGCCAAGCCACCGCCAACAACAACGGCAAATTGCAGATGCAAACGCTCGCGCGCCAGAACGCGCAGACGATCTCCTCGCTGCTCGACGAAAAGTTTTCCATCGTTCGCACCATGGCGAGCGTGATGGAAAGCTACAAGGGCATCGAAGTTACCTCCCGCCGCGCCGTATATGACAACTTCCTCCAGACGGTACTTGTCAACAACAAAGAGCAGATCGCCGCCGTTTGGACCTGCTGGGATCTTGACGCGCTCGATGACATGGACGACTTTTACAAGCGTACGCCGGGAACCGATGGTTCGGGGCGCTACCTCCCCTATTGGTATATGAACAACGGCACACCGCAGGTAGAGCCGCTCGTCGGCTACAAATCCCAGTCGAAGGGCCTATTCTACTGGCTCGCGAAGGAGTCCGGCAACGAGGTGATCCTCGAGCCGTACAACAAGTTCATCAACGAATGGGATACGTTCATCACCACCCTCGCGGTACCCGTTTTTGACGCAAACCGCAACGTATGCGCCGTTACGGGCATTGATCTGCCGCTAAACCAACTGCAAACCCTCTCGTATGAGCTTGGCGACTATAAAACCGCGTCGGTCTACGTGTTCTCGCCCACGGGCATCCTCGTTGCGGCTCCCGATGCAGCACTTCTTGGTACCTCCTTTACCGACCTCGGACTTGAAAATACAGAGGAGCTTCTCGCCAACGTAGCCTCCGGCACCGAAGACTACTTCTCGTTCAAGTCCCCCGCCACGGGCAAAAACATGCAGATGATCATCATGCCCGTACAGGTCGGCCACACCACCACGCCTTGGGCGGTCGCCGTGATGGTGGAAAAAGCGGAGATTTTCAGCGATTCCAGCACCATCAACTGGGTGGTCGCGGCAATTTTCGCGCTGCTTGTGGCGGTCACCACGCTCATGGTGTATTTTACGGTACGCAACCTCGTAACAAAGCCCGTAAATGCGACCGTGGCACTTGCGCATTCCCTCGCCGCGGGTGAGCTCGACGCCGAGGTGAACATCACCACCACCAACGAAATCGGCACACTCGCGCGGGTTTTGGACACCAACGTGCGCGAGGCGTTCAAAAACATAGAAGAGGCGCGCCGCGTTTCCCAAAAGCAGGCGGACTATCAGTCCCGTCAAGTAGATAAGCTGCTTGTAGACCTTGAAAAGCTTTCGGCGGGTGAGCTTACGTGCTCGGTCACGGTGGACGAGCCAGATGCGGATACCGCCGAGCTCTACGCAATCTTTTCACGCATCGCCGAAAACCTCAGAACGGGCATTTTCTCCATCAAGGGCTACATCAAGGAAATTTCACACGTGCTCTCGCGCGTTGCGGACAACGACCTTGACGTAGAGATCACTTCTCAGTTCCGCGGCGATTTTCAAACGCTTAAAACCTCCATCAACAACATTGTGGACAACCTCAATGAAATGATGCTCAACATCAACCTCGCGGCCGATCA
>DLFZ01000015.1:2374-3732 GCA_002482435.1 Christensenella sp. UBA7707 | reverse complement strand
GCCTCGCGGTCATCGTTAAAACGCTCGTCGGTCAAATGCGCGTGGGTATCAAAAAGCCTCATAGCTCCACTTCCATTAAAATTTCATCGTAGTAAATACCGTTTACAAAAAGTGCGTTTTTGCGCCTGCCGATTTGTGCAAAGCCAAATTTTTGATAGAGCGCAATGGCGCGTTCGTTGTCCGCCCGCACATCGAGCCACATGTTCTTTAAAACGCCGGTTTCGCGTGCAAAGGCGAGCGCGTACTGGAAAATAGCGCTTCCGATGCCAAGCCCCCAGCACTTTTTCAAAACCGTAAGCCCAATGGTAACGTTGTGCTTCACCCTGTCGCGCGATTGCGAAGTGAGGCCAAACGAGCAAACGAGCTCCCCTTCGATGCGCCCCGTGAAGATGCCGCCCAATGGGTTTTGTGCGCTTTGCTCCAAAAACGCCTCTTCCTGCTCAAGCGTCAGGCGAATGGTGCCGTCGTTGAGCAAAAAGTCGGTTTCCTTGCCCACAAAGCTTAAAAAAGCGAGCATTTCCGCCGCGTCCTCTTTTTTGGCACGGGAGATGACGAGCGTGCGCCCATCCTTTAAAACGTAGTCCGTTTGCGGCATAAAGCCTCCCGTTTCGCCCGCCTAAAAAGCGTTACAACAAAAGCTCCATGGCAAGCTGGTCAAAATACGCGCCCCTCACGCAAACGGCGTTGGTGTAGCGCCCCACAGTACGAAAACCAAAACGCTCGTAAAGCGCAATGGCGCGGTCATTGTCCGCATGTACCTCAAGCCAAAGGCTCCGTAATACGCCCGTTTCGCGCGCGTACGCGATGATAAACTCCATCATAGCCGAACCGGCGCCGATGTGCCAGTATTTTTTTAAAACCGTAATGCCAAGCCTTGCAATGTGCTTCATGCGCTCGCGCGGATGGGGCTCGATGCTGAACGTGCAGCAAAGCTCTCCGCCGATGCGCCCTACGAACATGCCGCCCGATTCACATTGAAGGTTGCTTTCAAGAAAGCGCTCCTCCATTTCAACGGTAAGCCCGGGAAAGCCGTTTTCATCCATCAAAAGAAAATCGGTTTCGGAGCCGACTTGCTTTAAATAATCGAGCATTTCCGCCGCGTCCTCTTTTTGCGCGCGGGAAAAAACGAGCGTGCGGCCGTCCTTTAATGTGTATTTCATTTGCGGCACAAAATCTTGCCTCCCCTGCGCTTATTTTTGATAGATTCGGCATTTTTGCGCGAAAACTTAAGCATAGCACTTCGGCCTGAACACGGCGTGCTATGCTTTAGCAAAAATGCCTGTATAAACAACGAATCAGGCCACAGGGCTTTGAACGGGTGTATCCGCCTGCGGCGCTAGGTCATAATACTCGATGAG
>DLFZ01000015.1:0-2339 GCA_002482435.1 Christensenella sp. UBA7707 | reverse complement strand
TCAAATACGCGCTCGTCATAGGTAAGCAAGAGAAGATTCCCGAAGGAAAAACGGATGTTGGAGTTGGGCAGGGAGATATCCTCTCCGCGTGCGCCCAATAGCATACCCGCGCTGTTCGTGCCTACGAACACCGTGTTTTCCCTTGTGCGAAGAGCGGAAAGCAGCCATTCTCCGCCCGATATGGTGCGGCTGTCCATTAGCACGAACAAAAGCCCTTCCCCTTCACAAAAGCGCAGTCCCTTTGCGTTTTTGATTCGAATGTAGTCGTTCCAGCCGAGCCGGTACCCCTTCATAAACGCTTCAGTCTGAGGCCCGGGTGACTGGTAAACACCGGGATAGTATTTTAGGCTGCGCGCCAGAAAATAGTAGGAGGCCGCGGTTTTCAGGAAAAGAAAACCTACCCCGTAACCGTTTTCAACAATGCCTTCGGGATCGTAGGCGTCCAGCCAAGCGGTGGCCACATCGGGGCTTCCGCCTCCGTTCCCCCTTAGATCGAGGATGGCGACCGGGTCGCTTCTCAGGCGCTTTGCGGAGCCTATAAAATCCTCATAGGAGTTATGCTGCAAACAATCCCGGTAGGCGACCACCGGCACCGCGCCCCCACGGTTTTCGGAGTACGCAGGTGCAAAATCGTAGGTGGGTACACCTGCGACATTTTCAAGTGTCAGCGACATGGCCGCTTTTTCAAACACCGCATTCACTTCGACCGTCCTCGCGGTATGATCACCAAACATCCCGAGCCGGTAGGTAAGCGCGCCGTCAGAGCCGATGGAGAGTTTCATGTAGCTTTCTACCTCCGCGTCGCCGTTCACGGACAGCAAATATTGCTTTTTGACGTCCGGACGCGAAAAGTAGCCACGATTATCGCGCTCAAAGGCAAGTTCTTCCGTGCTGAAATAGGTCTGCATTTCTATGATATTCCGGTTGTTCATATAAAAATGGCCGTCCTTGATAAAAGCGAGGCGCTCCTGCAACACCGAGATCAGCTCGCTGACCTCGAAGGTGTTCCCCAAAGCGGCAAGATCGTCGAAGATGGCGGTCTTTACAGCCCCGAACGCCTTATCGCCGCCGAAATACCCATAAGGGCCGTAGGCATATTTGAGGGTGCGAAAAAGGAGCTCCACATCTTGCTCTGCCTGCGCGCGGGTGAGCTGTTTGGCGACGTTAACATCGTTATTAATACTCCTTGTCAGGAAAGCCAGTTCATCCGTCGTAAAGCCCACGCCCGTCTTTGGCAGCACTGGTACGAACTTGTCGATGCTGTCCGCAGCGGTCATGGCCGTTTGCGCTTCATGCAAAGCGTTCACTTCGGTGAGCACCGTCTGAAACTCGATTTTGGTATCCGGCACACAAGCCGTAAGTGAGAAGCACAAGAATACCAGAATAATGCAAAGAAACCGTTTCATGAGCTTACCACCTCCCCTTAGAAAGATAATAAGTCATGAAACCACAAAACGTAAAGTGCATTTTTTACAAAGCATTTGACGCAACCTGTTACATCCATCTGAAAAACAAAGGAAACCCTTTCGTGCTCTCTCGAACCATCAAAAAAAGGGCGGGATTTTACATCCCGCCCTTTTGGGTCGTTTCTGGAACAGGCGTTACCTCACCTTAAGCCCGCTTGCCATGGGTGCGAGGGTCGTAAGAGCACTTAAAGCGGTGTCCGCATCGTCGGACGCGCAAAGGATCATTCCATGGCTTTCGATGCCGCACATTTTGCGCGGCTTAAGGTTTGCAACCAGCACAACGGTTTTCCCCACAAGGTCGTCGGGCGTGTAAAAATCCTTAATGCCCGAAAGCACCGTGCGCGTTTCACTACCCACTTCAAGCGTAAGGTTCAAAAGGTGGTCGGAGCGTTTTACCGGTTCGCAGGCGATGATTTTTGCAAGCCGTAAATCAATTTTTGCAAAGTCGTCGTACTCGATGAACGAGCTCGTTTCTTCCACCTTTTCCTCTGCCTTTTCTACGGGCTCGGCGGGTGCAGCTCCTTGTGCGGTTTCCTTCGCGGCGGCCTTTTGCGCGGCTTCTTGTTCCGCCTCGGCGATCTGCGCGGCGCTTTGCGCAGCAAGTGATTCAAGTTCTGCCTTAATGTCGATGCGCGGGAAAAGCGCCTCGCCCTTTACCACGCTGCCGCCCGCGGGCAAGTTGCCGTAGGAAAGGCTTTCGATGGTTTTCAGGCTGTCCTCTTTCACGCCGAGCTGCTCGAATATTTTCGGCGCGGTGCGCGTGAGAAACGGCGTCAAAAGCACGCCTACAAAGCGCAAACATTCGGCGAGGTTGTAAAGCACTGTGCCAAGGCGCTGCAGAGAGGCTTCATCCTTGGCGAGCACCCACGGCTT
>DLFZ01000063.1:3930-10296 GCA_002482435.1 Christensenella sp. UBA7707 | reverse complement strand
AAAATAGCGAATTACCATTTCACCACACTCACGCCGAATCTGGGCGTTGTAAAGCGCTACGAAAGCACCTTCGTGCTGGCGGATATTCCTGGGCTGATCGAGGGCGCGGCGGAAGGCGCTGGGCTTGGGCATGACTTTTTAAGGCATGTGGAACGTACGCGCATGCTCGTGCATGTGGTGGACGTTTCCGGCTGTGAGGGTAGGGACCCCCTGGAGGATTACCGCCAGATCAACGAAGAGCTTAAAAAATACAGCGAACGCCTTGCGGCGCTGCCACAAATGGTTGCTGCGAACAAAATGGATATTACCGGCGCAGTGGAAAACCTTGAAGTGTTCAAAGAAGCGCTTGAAAAAGAGGGCGTAAAGGTGTTTCCGGTTTCTGCCGCGACCGTCAGCGGCTTTGACGCACTGCTCGACGAAATTACAAAAACCCTTGCGGTTTTGCCCAAAGTCTTCGAGTTTGAAGAAGAAGAAATGGAACAGACGCAAAAATACCAGCCCGGCTATGAAATTTCGGTCGAAGACGGCGTGTTTGTGGTTTCGGGCGGCACCATCGAGTATCTTTTGGATACCACCTATGCCGACGACGACGCTTCCATGCGCCGCTTCCAGCAGTTCCTCGTCAAGGAAGGCATCATTCAGGCGCTGCGCGACAAGGGGGCCACGGAAGAAAGCACCGTGCGCATGGGCGAATGGGAATTTGATTTTGTAGAATAGCGGGAGAAGATTTTATGATTACAAGCAAACAGCGCGCGGCGCTTCGCGCCATGGCCAATACGATAGAGCCTATTTTCCAAATCGGCAAAGGGGGCATCGGCGAAGAACTCATCGCCCAGCTCGACCTTGCGCTTGAGGCGCGTGAGCTTATCAAGCTAACGGTACTCGAAAGCGCGGGCATCGACGCGAAGGAGGCGCTTAGTACGCTTGCGCCTGCGCTTCGCGCCGAGCCGGTGCAAAGCATTGGGAGAAAGATCGTGCTTTACCGCAAAAACCATGAAAACCCGCGCATCCAGCTGCCGAGGCGCAATTAACGACGCAGCTGGCTTTTGTTGACGGAGAGGGTGTTGAGCCACCAAGCGATGGCGCCGAAGCTTACGCATGCGGCGCTCAAGAGCCGATAGTATAAGGTGTGCTTTACAAAAAACGACGCCACGAAGAGCGCGGCTTCCACAAGGATATAGCGTTTTGTGCGTCCCGGCTGGAAAGGCCTTGCGGCAAGCCGGAGACGCCTTTTCTTTTCGGCTTCAATAGAGGAAAGGATTTGCGCGTTGACGGCGGCTTCGTCGGGCAGAAGATTGAGTTTGTCGCCCTGCGTGATCAGCGAGGAAACCGGCTCAAAGCGGATGTCCGTATCCGTATACTGCTCCAAAAGCTCCTCCGCGTCGCGCGATGCGCCTGATGCGGAAAAGATGACCGCTGCGGTGCAGCCGCGCTTTTTTGCGGCACGATAGGCGTTTAAAACCGTGTCCGCGTTTGCGGGCGAGGCTTGCTGCAAGGGGTAAACGAGGCAGCTCGCGCCGTATTTTTCGGGCGATTCGCGCACGCATGCTTGCACAAGCTGCAAAAACTCCTCGCGCGGCATCATGCAAAGCCGCTTCCCAAACATTTTGTCGCGCATGGCGGCGCGCTCGCGCGCAATAAACTTGTCAAGCCGAATGCTCTTGTAGAGCTCTACCGCTACGGATATGGTGATAAGTGCGGTAGCGCTTAGCAAAAGCGCCATCACGGTGTTTTGCACTACGGTGGAAAACCAAAGGTAACATGCGGCCAGCGTAATGGCACGAAGCGCAAAAAAGTCCACCCCGCGCGCAAACGCGTTTCGTCCGCCGTAAAGCCTGCGTTTATAATAAGCGATGATTTTTCGGTTTTGCTTCATAGTCGAACAACACCTCCGGTTATAGTTTTGTCAGATCGGTGCAAACTATACAGCGGTTTCCAAATATGCCTACTTTGGTGTATAATGTCAAAAAATGACAGCAAACATTCAAGTTGTGGAGAATCCATGCGCATCGGTTTTTTGGGGGGCAGCTTCAACCCCGTTCACTGCGGACATATTGCCATCGCGCGGCAGGCGCTTACGGAGTTTTCACTTGATAAGGTGCTTCTTATCGTGGCGGCGGATCCGCCGCACAAAGAGATCGCCTTTCATGTGAGTGCTTCTGAGCGCTTGAAAATGCTCGAATGCGGCCTTGCCGAAGAAGCGAGAATCGAAGCGAGTGGCATTGAACTTGAGCGGGAAGGGAAAAGCTACACCTATGATACGGTGCAGCAGCTGTACAAAGCTTACCCGGGAGCAGAGCTTTTTTGTATCGTCGGCGCGGATATGCTTTGCGACCTGCCGAATTGGTACAGGGCGGCGGAGCTTTTAAAATCGGTGGCTTTTGTGGGCTTTGCGCGCGGCGGCGAGCCGTGCGACGTAAAAAGCGCCGCAGAAAGCCTTAATGCGCGGTACAGCGCACGGGTGCTTTTGTCAAAAGCAAGCGGTCCCGAGCTTTCTTCTACCGAAATACGAAACCGCGTGTACGCGGCAAAGAGTGTAAGCGGCATGCTGCCTGAAGGGGCGGAACGCTATCTTTACGAAAACGGGCTGTATCTCCCTGCGGATGTTCGCATCAAGCAGGAAAAGCTTAGGGCCGCGTTGAATGAAGAAAGATACGTTCATACCATGGGTACAGTGCGCGCCGCAATGCTTCTTGCGCAATGTTACGGTGCGGATGGGGAAAAGGCACGTCTTGCGGCGTTGCTGCACGATTGTGCAAAGGTTTCAAAAGAAGTAATGGCTCAATATCTCAAGCGATTTGAGGTAAGCCCCGTAGGGTATTCGAAAGGATCGCCGGGCATTTTGCACGGAGCCATCGGTGCAGAGGTAGCGCGGGAGGATTATGGTGTTTCCGACCCTGAGGTGCTTATGGCAATCGCCAACCACACGGTTTGCTCGCAAGGCATGAGCGTGCTTGAAAAAATCACTTACGTTGCGGACAAAATCGAGCCCACGCGAAGCTTTTGCGGCGTGGAGGAGCTCCGTGCGGAGGCGATGCGCGGCTTAAACGAGGGCGTGCTCGCCTGTATGGATTACGGAATCAAGCACCTTAAGGAAAAGGGAAAAGCGATAGACCCTTGCATTTTTGAGGCCAGGGAATATCTGATTCATCACGATATCAAAAACAAGGAGGCGTTACATTGAACGAAGCGTTAAAGGAAAAAGTGCTCAACATCTGCAAAGTGCTCGATAACAAAAAGGCGTCCGACATCATGGCGCTCTACGTGGCAGACAAAACCATTGTTGCGGACTGGTTTGTAATCTGCAGCGGCCGCGCCGTACCCCATGTGAAAACCCTGTGCGACGAGCTGGAGGAAAAGGCTCCTGAGCTTGGCCTTGAACTCAGGCGCAGGGAAGGCTATCCGGAAGGGCGCTGGATCGTGCTTGACTTTTCGGACATTTTGGTTCATATATTCCAGCCCGACGAGAGGGCGTATTACAACATGGAGCGTCTTTGGATGGACGCGAAGGATGGCTTCATCAATTATTCCGCCGAGTATGGCGACAAGGAGTAAAATCCTATAAGCTTAAGAAGCGGCCTTCGGGCCGCTTTCAGAGTGTCAAAAAAGTGGCGAGCGCCACTTTTTTGAGATTTACAGGAACGCCCTATGCCTACGGCACGGTCGGCCATTCCTGAGCGGAAACCTTGCTGCGCAAGGTCTTCCGCCGCCACCGCGTATGTCGTCGGCGGCGGTTGGAAGCCTCCGGAGGCTGCGGCCTCCGAACCTCCAAGGTTTTTTTACAACCTCGAAGCGGCCTTCGGGTCGCTTTGCGTTTTTTGCGCGAGAAAATGCTTGACTTCCTTGCGAAAACGCATATAATAGCAAGAGTGTAAAGGTGTAAACCTTTACAGTGCTTTCAAAAAGGCGGGCAGGAAAATGGAAAAACACACGTATTTATGCTGCCTTTTGGATCTTTACGGGGCGTTGCTTACCGTAAGGCAGCGTACGCTCATGGAGCAGCATCTCTACGAGGATTGCTCCTTGTTTGAAATCGCCGAGCGCGAAGGCATTACGCGCCAAGGCGTGAGGGATGCTCTGGTGCGCGCCGAAAAGGAGCTTACGGAGGCGGAAGAAAAGCTTGGCTTTTTTCACCGCAACGAAGCCGTAAAAGCCGCCGTGAAGGCGCTTGAAGAATCGGTTTCCAAAGCCTTACCGGTTTTGCCGGCGCAGGAAAAGGAAACGCTTTTAGAACGGATGAACAGCTTAAAGGAGCTTTGCGAGGAGAGCAATAACTATGGCGTTTGAAGGGCTTGCCTCTAAACTGCAAAATGTGTTCAAAAAGCTTTCCGGCAAGGGAAAGCTTAACGATAAAGACGTACGCGAGGCCATGCGCGAGGTAAAGCTTGCGCTGTTGGAGGCGGATGTCAACTTTACGGTCGTAAAAAACTTTGTCAATACCGTTACTGAGCGCGCCGTTGGCAGCGAAGTGCTTGAAAGCTTGACCCCGGGGCAGCAGGTTATAAAAATCGTAAACGAGGAGCTTACCTCGCTCATGGGCGGCGCGAACGCCAAGCTTGAGTTTGGCTCTCGTACACCTGCGGTTGTGCTTCTCGCTGGCCTTCAGGGTGCGGGAAAAACCACAATGGCCGGCAAGCTTGCCGCGTATTTGAAAAAGCAGTATTCCAAAACGCCGCTTCTTGTGGCGTGCGATATTTATCGGCCCGCCGCCGTAAAGCAGCTTCAAGTGGTGGGCGAAAAGCTCGGCATCCCTGTGTTTGAGCGCGGTCAGAGCGACCCTGTGGAAACCGCAAGGCTCGCCGTGGAGCACGCGAGAAAGAACATGCACGATCTTGTGATCGTGGATACCGCAGGCAGGCTTCACATCGACGAGCAGATGATGGACGAGGTCGCCTCCTTAAAAGGCCTTTTGAACCCCGCAGAAATTTTGCTTGTGGTGGACGCCATGACCGGTCAGGACGCCGTAAACGTCGCCAAGAGCTTCAACGAAAAGCTTGAGCTTACGGGCGTTATCATCACCAAGCTCGACGGCGATACGAGGGGCGGCGCGGCGCTGAGCGTGCGCGCGGTAACGGGAAAGCCCATCAAGTTCTGTGGTGTAGGCGAAAAGCTCACCGACATCGAGCCGTTTCACCCCGATCGCATGGCATCGCGCATTCTCGGCATGGGCGACGTGCTTACACTCATCGAAAAAGCGCAAAGCGCGTTCGACGAAAAAAAGGCGATCGAGCTTGAGGCAAAGCTTCGAAACGACGATTTCACGCTTGAGGATTTTGCCGAGCAGTTCGAGCAAATGAAAAATATGGGTTCCATGCAGGATATGCTCGCCATGATGCCGGGCATCGATGCGAGCAAGCTTGGCAACATGCAGATCGACGAAAAGCAAACCAACCGCATGGTCGCCATCATCCGCTCCATGACGCCGCAGGAGCGCCGTAAACCCGAGCTTTTGAACGCCAGCCGCAAAAAACGCGTTGCAAAGGGGAGCGGTACCACCATTCAGGAGGTCAACCGCCTTTTGAACCAGTTTGAGGCGTCGCGCAAGCTCATGAAGCAGTTTTCAGGCGGCAGGTTCAAAAAAGGGAAAAAGCGTTTTCCCTTTGGGTTCTGACGATAACGGGCGACCGTTTTCGATAATAAAGTTCAAACCAAGAGAAGTTTCAGGAGGAACAAACAATGTTGAAGATCAGGCTGCGCAGGATGGGCGCAAAGAAAAGTCCCTTTTACCGCATCGTGGTTGCGGATTCCCGCGCCCCGCGCAACGGCGCTTTCGTGGAAGAAATCGGTTACTACAACCCGCTGACCGACCCCGCCGAACTCAAGGTCGATAACGACCGCGCTTGCTACTGGGTAAAGAGCGGCGCTCAGCCCACCGATACCGTGCGTGCGCTTCTTAAGAAGTCCGGCGCGCTGCAATAACATGGAGCTTATTTCATAAGCAGGAGGGGTACCATGGGAGAACTGGTTCGTTTTATCGCAATGAATCTCGTGGATAAGCCCGACGAGGTGAAGGTTGTGGAAAAGGAAGGCGAAAACGCCGTGATCCTGGAGCTTTCCGTTGCCCCCGAAGATATGGGCAAGGTCATCGGCAAACAGGGGCGCATTGCCAAAGCCATCCGCACCGTTGTGAAGGCTGCCTCCGTCAAGGAAAACCGTAAGTACATCGTGGAGATCGTGTGACGAAGCAATCCGACTATCTGCGCGTGGGCCTTATTTTAAGGCCCCACGGCGTAAAAGGCACCGTAAAGCTTTTGCCGCTTACCGACGACCTTTCCCGTTTTTCTACGCTCAAGGAAGCATATCTTGAGCGAAAGGACGGCTATGAGAGCGTTTCGGTGGCGTGCGAAAGCGTACGTGGTGACAAAG
>DLFZ01000063.1:1924-3921 GCA_002482435.1 Christensenella sp. UBA7707 | reverse complement strand
TACGCGCGAGGACGCCGCGCTTTTGCGCGACGTTTATTTGTGCGTAGATCGCGCGCACGCCGTAAAGCTTCCCGAGGGGCAGTATTTCGTAACCGACATCATCGGCTGCGAGGTGTTCGGCACCGACGGCACGTTTTATGGCATGCTCGAGGAAGTGCTCCAAAACGGCGCGGCAGATGTTTATGTGATCCGCGGCGAAAAGGTGCTGATGGTGCCGGCGCTCAAAAAGCTTTTGAAGAGCGTAGACGTTTTTGAGAAAAAAATCGTCCTCGCAAGCGACGTGCTCGAGGAGGTCGGCCTTTTTGAGGATTGACGTCTTAACGCTGTTTCCGGAAATGTTCTCACCGGTGCTCGGCGCGAGCATGCTCGGGCGCGCCGCCCAAAAAGGGATTTTGGAGTTTTCTGTGCACAACATCCGCGATTATTCTACGAGCAAGCACAAAAACACCGACGATTACCCATTTGGCGGCGGAGCCGGCATGGTGATGATGCCACAGCCGATTTTTTCGTGCCTCGATACGATTGATGAAAACGCCGAAGCTTACCGCGTGGTGTTAACGCCGCGCGGCGAAACGCTCAACGTTGCGCTCGCGCAGGAGCTTGCGCAAAAGGAAAGGCTTCTTTTCTTGTGCGGGCATTACGAGGGCATCGATGAACGCGTAATGGGGAAGATGCACCGCGAGGTTTCCATCGGCGACTATGTACTAACAGGCGGCGAGCTTGCGGCCATGGTTGTGATCGACTGCATATCGCGCTTCATCCCGGGTGTCTTGGGGAGCGACGAATCCGCAATGGACGAGTCCTTTTCCGATGGGCTTTTGGAGTACCCACAGTACACCCGTCCGTCGGAATTTTGCGGCGAAAAAGTACCCGAGGTGCTTTTGAACGGCAACCATGCCGCCATCGCGAGGTGGCGCCGGGAACAATCGCTTCTGATTACTCTAAAAAACCGCCCCGAGCTTTTGGAAGGCGTCAGCCTGACGAAGGCGGACAGGCTGTTTCTCGAAGCTGTGAAAAACGGCGAAAACCAAGGAAAATAAGGCAATAAACGCCTTGCAAACGCAAAAACCGTATGTTATAATGGCGCTTGTGACAACGGACGGTCCAATGTGAGCGGAAGCTTTCAAGAACGTCTACGAGGAAGGAGAAGACAAAAAATGTCTGACATCATTAGGGAACTTGAAAAGGAACAACTCCGTACCGACCTACCGAGGCTTCAGGTGGGCGATACCGTTCGCGTATTTGTGAAGGTTATCGAAGGCACGCGCGAGAGGCTCCAGAACTTCGAAGGCGTGGTCACCAAAATTCAGGGTGGCGCCGTCCGCAAGACCTTTACCGTCCGCAGAATTTCCTACGGCGTAGGCGTGGAGCGTACCTTCCCGTACAACAGCCCCCGCATCGGCCGCATCGAAGTGCTCCGTCACGGTCAAGTTCGCAGGGCGAAACTCTTCTATCTGCGTAAGCTTTCCGGTAAGGCTGCCAAGATCGTGGAGCGCATCGAAGAAAAATAAGGTATTCAGCTTGAGAGCAAAAGCCCCCGGGCGCCGGTTTGAAACGGCCGCGGGGGCTTCTCAATATAGAAAAAAGGGTGAAGTGCATTGCTGATTCAATGGTACCCGGGGCATATGGCCAAGGCGCGCCGCATGCTTGTGGAAAATTTAAAGCTCATCGACGTGGTGGTGGAAATTGTGGACGCGCGCGCACCGTTTGCCACGCGCAATCCAGATTTTGACGATCTTTTTACCGGCAAGGAAAGGGTGGTTGTGCTCAACAAGAGCGACCTCGCCTCGCCGGAGGTCACAAAGCGTTGGGTGGAGCATTATAAAAAGGAAGGCATCAAGGCGGTGGAGTTTGTAGCTACCTCGCCGCAAAAACGCGGCGCGGCCATAGCGCTTATCGAAAACGCGGCGGCCGAGAAGGTGAAAAAGATGCGCGAAAAGGGCGTGAACAAAACCGTGCGCGCCATGATCGTTGGCATTCCAAACGTCGGCAAATCC
>DLFZ01000063.1:1649-1903 GCA_002482435.1 Christensenella sp. UBA7707 | reverse complement strand
ACGCCCTACCTTGAGCTTATGGATACGCCGGGGCTTTTGTGGCCCAAGCTTGAAAACGAAACGCTTGCCAGGCACCTTGCCTACATCGGCTCCATCAACGACGAGGTGACGGATGTGGAAACGCTTGCGCTTCATCTTTTGAGCGACCTTAGGCAGCTTTGCCCACAGGCGCTCATGGAGCGCTACAAAAAAATAGAATCGCAGACGGACGACGCTGAGCTTCTTACGGCGGTGGCAAAGAGCCGCGGCTTTGT
>DLFZ01000063.1:0-1583 GCA_002482435.1 Christensenella sp. UBA7707 | reverse complement strand
GCGCGCGTAACCCTTGAGGAGCCGAACTTTTTTGACGGAGCGCAAAATGATGGCGAAGCGCAATGAGGGCGAACGCTTATACGTTTTGACCCAAATCGAACGCCCCTATTGGGAAAAAGGGATTTTTCCCGCAGGGATGGATGAGGCCGGGCGCGGCCCCCTTGCGGGGCCGGTTTACGCCGCGTGCGTCATTTTACCGCCGCAGCCGCTGATTGAAGGTGTAAACGACTCAAAAAAGCTTTCCGAACCGCGGCGCGAGGCGCTGTACCCGCAGGTTCTTCAACATGCCTTGGCGTTTGGTGTCGGCACCGCGAGCGAAGCGGAAATCGACGAGCTTAACATTTTAAATGCCACGAAGCTTGCCTTTCAAAGGGCGTTTCAAAAGCTTGAAATTCCCTGTAGCGTCGCACTTGTGGATGCGGTGAAGGGGCTTTCCATTGAGGCGGAACAGGTGCCGCTCATCCATGGGGATGCCATCAGCTATTTGATCGCCGCAGCCTCCATCCTCGCAAAGGTGGAGCGCGACCGTTCTATGAAGGAGCTCGACAGGCTTTATCCGCAGTATGGCTTTGCGGCGCATAAAGGCTACGGAACCAAAGCGCACATCGAAGCGTTAAAGAAGTACGGACCTTGTCCGGCGCACCGCAAGAGCTTCATCGGCCATTTCGTTGAGGGGAGCTTATGAACGAAAAGAGGGCGCTTGGAAAGGCGGGAGAGGACGCCGTGCTTTCCTTTTTAAAAAAGCGAGGCTATGCGCTTCTTGCGCGCAACTACCGTGCCGAGCGCTGTGAGATCGACCTTGTGATGCGTGACGGCGAAACGGTGGTTTTTGTAGAGGTGAAAGCCCGTTCGTCAACCCGCTATGGCCTCGGACGTGAGGCGGTAACCGCGGCAAAGCAGGGGAACATCCTCCGCGCCGCAAAGCATTATCTTATGGAAAATGCGCTTTTTCAGGCACCCGTGCGCTTTGACGTGGCGGAGTTTGACCCCACAAACGGCGAAATTACGCACATCAAAAACGCGTTTGGTGAATAATTTAAAATTTTTATGGCAATATGTGCCAACAGGGAAAGTGTGTTATTATATGCTTAGTGCCTGCCGGGGTTGTGGAACGGCAGCGTACCTGCATACAAAAAGCGAGGTTTAAGCGCCATGCGTAGGGTTTTCGCCGCGTTGCTGGTTCTTTTTTTGGTTGTTCTGCCGTTACAAAATTCCCTTGCGCAAGGGGAAGGCGAGCTTGTAGCAAACGGGAGCTTTGCAGAGCTTAACGCGGAAAGCGGCCTGCCGGAAGGTTGGTTTTATGAAGCGTGGCTCGACGATGCGGAGGACAGGCTCATTGAAACGGTAACGGACGAAACGCTTAAGAACACGGTGCACATCGTCAATTACATCGAAAACGATGTACGGCTTTGTCAAACCGTTGCGGTGGAACCCGATTCGTACTATGTCCTTTCGTGCGATGTGAAGCCCGTAAACGTGGAAGGCGGCGCTGGTGCGAACATTTCCGTACGGGATACGTTTGCGCTTGCAGCGGCGCCGTTTGGCACCTCTGACTTTTCGCGCTTGGAGCTTACGGGAAAAAC
>DLFZ01000114.1:1179-3506 GCA_002482435.1 Christensenella sp. UBA7707 | reverse complement strand
GTTCGGGCTTTTTGAGTTTTTAAAAAAGCGTCTGGCATGTTTTGTGCTGCAAAGCTGCTTGAACATTCCTGTCGTTTTTGCTATTCTGACCAAAGCGGGTTTAACTGGCTCTTAAGTGCCTCCCCAAAAAGGAGAAACAAAAACCATGAATACCATCTTAGAACAGGCGCGTGCGCTTGCGCCGGAAATCATCAACTGGTACAGGACACTCCACCAAATCCCCGAAACCGGCTGGGTGCTGCCGCAAACTTCGGCCTTTGTGGCTGAGGAACTTGAAAAAATAGGGATCGTTTACAAAACGTACGAGCGTCATTCAAGCCTTATAGCAACAATAAAAGGCGGCGTGGGAAGCCCAAACGCTACTACGGTTGCGCTTCGCGCGGATATGGATGCGCTTTGCGTAACGGAGGAAACCGGCCTTCCCTACGCTTCCAAAAACGGAAACATGCACGCATGCGGCCATGATGCGCATACGGCCATGCTTCTCGGGGCGGCAAAACTTTTGATGCTTCGAAAAGAGCAGTTAAAGGGCGATGTGCGCCTTATTTTCCAAGCGGGAGAAGAGGAGACGGGCGTAGCAGTTGACCTTATCAAAAAGGGTGCCTTGGAGAACCCGTCTGTCGGCGCGGTGTTCGGGCAGCATGTAGGTACGCTGGCGGGTGCTTTGCCGCTTGGAACCATAGCCATCAAGCCAAACGCGGCGATGGCCGCGAAGGTAGGTTTTGAACTTGTTGTGCGCGGCAAGGGCTGCCACGGCGCGATGCCCACACAGGGCATTGACCCGATCGTGATCGCGTCGCAGATCGTGCTGGCGCTGCAATCGCTTGTGGCGCGCGAATGTGACGCCACGGATTCAGCGGTAATTTCGGTTACCTCCATCCACGGCGGTGTGAACGACAATATAATTCCCGATGTGGTAACGCTCACGGGTTCCATGCGCGTGACAGACGATGCGCTTTGTCAAAAACTTATGCGGCGGATGCGCGAGGTGTGTGAAGGGATCGCTTCCTCCATGCGCGGCACTTGCGACGTTACAGCGGAAATCATAAACATTACGCTTGTCAACGACCCGCGGGAGGCAGACTTTGCTGCTTCGGTCGCAGAGAAGCTTTTGGGCAAAGAGCGGGTGCGCATCCTAGATAAACCCTGCATGGCGAGCGAGGATATGGCCGATTACCTGAATGAACGCCCGGGCGCGTTTTGGTTTTACAGCACGCAGGGAGAAGCGGTTCCCTTTGGCAACCACAGCCCGCACTTTGCCGTGGAAGAAAGCTGCCTAGCCGACGGTGCGGCGTTGCTTGCCGCAACGGCGGAGGAATGGCTTCTAAAAAACACCTGAGCGCCAGCGAGAAAGCACTAGAAAAGCTTTGATGCTGCATTGACGAGCATGCAAACGGCAATGCCCCAGACCGTGGGAAGAAGCAAAGAAACGAGCGTCCATTTGAGGCTGCTCGTTTCTTTTTTTATGGTAAAAAGCGTGGTAGCGCAGGGCCAGTGAAACAGCGAAAACAACATAACGCAAAGCGCGGTGACGTTCGTCCAGCCGTGTGCGACAAAGATCGCGCGAAGAGAAGCTAGGTTTTCAAAGTCTGCAAGAGAAGACGCCGCAGTGTAGCCCATCAGAATGAGCGGAATCACGATTTCGTTTGCGGGCAGTGCAAGGATAAATGCCAGCAAAATATAGCCGTCCATCCCCATCAGGTGCGCAAAGGGGTCAAAAAAAGCGGCAAAGCGCACAAGAAGGCTGACCCCTTCTGGACGAATGTTGGCAAGCAGCCATAGAACAGCCCCCGCCGGCGCGGAGACCGCCACCGCGCGTCCAAGAACGAAAACAGTTCGATCAAGAAGGGAACGAAGGAGCACTTTGCCAAATTGCGGCCTTCGATAGGGCGGAAGCTCCAGTTGAAACGAGGAAGGCACGCCTCGAAGCAGGGTTTTTGAAAGGAGCTTTGCGGAAGCGAGCGTTGCCAAAATGCCCAAAACCAAAAGCGCCGTAAGCATGAGCGCGGAAACGATACCCGTTCCCCCGCCGGCGTTTGCAAAGAACAATGAGATGAGCACGATGAGGAGCGGGAACCTGCCGTTGCAAGGCACAAAGTTGTTGGTAATGGTGGCAATAAGCCGTTCGCGCGGTGAGTCGATGATGCGGCAGCCCGTTACCCCGCAGGCGTTGCAGCCAAATCCCATACACATAGAATTTGCAATTATGCTTATTATAGACGCCACCTAACATCTATGCTTTGACCATCTATAATAATCGCTTCAATCATGTTGCTTATAATTTGACGCTGTGTTTCTGTGGTTGAGTTATCGAATAGCAGCTCAAA
>DLFZ01000114.1:0-1169 GCA_002482435.1 Christensenella sp. UBA7707 | reverse complement strand
ATTCTTTTTGGGACAGAGACGCGTTTACGGTGTTTTCAATTTCGTCACCTAGCCGCTGTCGTTCTTCACTTAAGGTGTGGATGTTCTTCGATATGATATCCATGGGGATACCGCCCACCTGGTACAAATCCACCATTCGTTCAATTTGACGGTCTATTTCTACAAGGCGTTTTCGTAGTTTCTCCTCATCTACAACGTGAGGCTTGCCATCGGCTGCAGTAATAATCTCATGCATANNGGAGATGCAAGCATTTGCCGAATGGTGTTTACCACTATTTTATCTAGCGCATCAATGCCCCAGTTGTCATTTTTGCAGGTGGGATCAACAATAAACTTCGGGCTGCTTTTCGCGCGGGAATAACACTTGTAAAAACCGTGATTTGCGCTATACCTTGCACCACAGCGTTTGCAAACAACCAGGCCGGACAAAAGATAGCCTGCTCGAAAAGGATTTTTCTGTGAAGATGTTTTTCCGGCCTCGCGTTCAAAGGAGCCGAGAAGATGCCGCGCGGCGTCAAAATCTTCTTGCGATACGAGCGGTTCATGTTTACCTTGGTATTCCGCGCCGGCAAACTTAATGCAACCTACGTAGAGGCTGTTTTTTAAGATGTTGAGCACCTTTTGAGCGCTCCAAGTGCCCGTATACGCATTTTGCATCTCGTGCCAAATGGTATTGACGCTTTTCCCCGCAAGGAAGGACTTATATATCTGCTGAACCGCCAGCGCCTCATATTCGTTGACAATCAAGCTCCCGTCTTGGTAATGGTATCCCGTCGGAGCGTTGCCTCCGCCGTGGAAATACCCCGCCTTCCCGCGGCCTATTCGACCCATCAGGAAACGTTCTGTAATCTGATCTTTTTCTAACTGCGCAAAAACNNGATCCCGATCATGGCGCGCCCAAACGGAGAGGAGGTATCGAAGTTTTCGTTGATAGAAACAAAGTCTACGCCGCCTGCGAGAAAACCGTCTTCTATCAGAGTTAAGGTATCCTTTTGGCTGCGGCTCAGGCGATCCAGTTTATACACGACAACTGCATCTATCTTAGAAGTCTTGGTGTCTCGAAGCATCTGTTGCAGAGCTGGCCGATCTGTATTTCCACCTGAATAACCGCCATCGGTGTAAATGCGTAGCAACTTCCAGCCTTTCGCAGCACAAAAAGACCTAATGCG
>DLFZ01000199.1 GCA_002482435.1 Christensenella sp. UBA7707 | reverse complement strand
GAGGAAGCGTCGCCGTAACGGCCCACCATCACCTTGGAGGCGTTGTCATCGTAAGTGTTTAAGATCACATAGAAATCCGGCGTGAGCGCGGCCTGCGCCTGCGCGTCGCCGGCACCGCTTTCAACATAACCCGGGAACGCCGTGAACGGGTCCTGCTTGACGCTTGCTACGGCTCCGTCGTAGACATAGCCGGGGTATTCGCCTTCCGCCTGTACGCCGCTGATCAAAAGCAGCGTTACCGTGCCTGCTGTGGTGCCGCCCTTCGCGCGCGTCAGCACGAGCTCGCGGGTAAAAATGGCACGCGTTTGGTCGGCAAGGTCGCCCACAAAACCATAGATCGCTCCATAGGAACCGGTAAATCCTACCTCTATGGTTTCATACCGAACAAGGTCGGATACATCCGCGGTTTCCGCTTCGCTTCCCGCTGCCTGCTGTCCCTGTTGCGGTACAATGGTCGCAAGGAAGGCCTCGCGGGTATCCACATTCACCCCGCCGAAGTTGACACTCACGATCTCGAGCATGTTCTTTTGGGCAAGCGCATCAAAGGTACCAAGCGTGATTTCTTGCGAATAGTACGAGGGCATTTTTTCTTGAAGCGCGGTGAGCTGCGTGTCAGCCTCTGCCTCCTGAGTAAGGTATTCCTGCAAGCGCGCGTTGTCCTGCCGTAAAATTTGCAAGCGCGCGTTTGCCATTTCATACTCCTGCTGGGTAAACGCAAGCGCATCCATTGCGGGCGTGATCAAATAAATCACGCTCAACGCAACGAGAACAACTGCGGCAAGGATGATGAGCATCCAAAACTCGGTTTTGCTCAGATGATAGCTGACCTTGGATTTGTTATTCACCCTGCTCGCCTCCCTTCAAAACCGCCCCAATGCTGAAGCTGTAGACCACAGCCGCTTCCCCTTCCTGTTGCTGCTGGGAAATGGTTGCGATTTCAACGTCTAAGAACAGACCCGTTTGCTTGAGGTTGTAGGCAAGCGCGGCAACATCCGCCCGCGTGGGCGCAATGCCCGTAAGCTCCATGCCCTTCGCGTCGTCAAGCGTGAGCGTTTGGAGGAACGCATCGCCTGCGAGAGAGCCCGTAACGGAGTTCAAAACCTCCGTGCTTACGGTGCCGCTTGCGGAAACGGTGCCTAAAAGCTCTTCAAGCGAAGCGATCTGCGCCTGCTTGGCCGCCACGGCGCTTTTCGCGTCCGCAGCTTGCTGATAGGTGGCGGCTTCCGCCGCCGCATCAAGCGTCAGTGCCACGTTTTTCGCACTGAGCGCGATGAGCGCCACGTACGAACCGACGATCAAAACCACCAGAACGCCCAAGAAAATGAGCGCGGGCTTTAAGCTCGCCTTTGCGTCAAATGCGGCGACGGAGCTTGTTTGTTCCTGTAAAAGGTTGATATCCCGCATGGTTCAGCCCTCCCGCACAGCCGCGCCAAGCGCGGCAGTCAAACGTACGAAACGATCCGGCGCTGTGCCCAAAGAAAGAGCGCTCGTCATGCTTTTTGCCCCAATGCCGGCGACGGAGGAAAGGTATTCCGAAAAACCCTTGTAGAGCGCGCAATCGCCCGTGAGCACAAGCTCCGTTACGGGCAAGGTGCCCTGCGGCGCGCCGGAAACATAAAATTCGAGCGTTTGGCGGGCCTGCTCCGCAAGCGGCGCCAAATAGCGTGCATATGCGCTGTGGCCGCCTGCTTTTTCAAAAAGCGCGGCACTTGATTCCCCAAGTTCAACGAAAAACCTCTCAAGCGTAATGTTGTTCCTCTCAGAGACATCGTCCACAAACAGCCCCGTGCCTTCCGCAACATAGCGGCTGTGGCGGATTACGCCTTTTTCAACGACCGTAAAGGTCGTTCCCGAAAGCCCCGCGTCTACGATCATGACGGCCTTGTTTTCCTTATCGGCCGCGCAGAATTTTTCGTAGGCCTTCGCGAGGCAGTTGGGCGTAACATCGAGATAGGCGGACTTATAGTTGAACGCCTCCACGATTTCCTTATAAGCGTCGAGCGTGCGAAGCGGCGAAAACGAAACGATACCAAAGATATTTTCCTTGCTTCGGCTGTACTCTCGAAACGCGATGGCGTGCGTTTTGCCGATGCCCGGGAAACTCTGCGTCAATTCAAACTCGATCGCCGGGCGAATTTCCTTATCGGAAAGCAGCGGCAGCTTGATGGGGCGCACCACGGTTTGCGGCGTGCCTACGCACACCGATATGGCCTCCGTACGGGACAGCTGCTTGTTGGAGAGCACCGCCCCCTGAATGGCGTGCACAACGGCCTTGCCATCCAAAAGGGTATCGTTTGCCCATGCGCCGGAGGGCATTGCAACGATTTCACCCGCAACAAACTTAGGGCGCTTTTCGTTGCTCACCAGCGCGAGCTTGATGGTATGAGCGCTTACCTCAACGCCCAGCACTTTTTGTCCCATGGTAGTCCTCCACAACCGTGTATTTTCAATACCAAAATTTTTGTGTCAATGGCTTTCGCCGCCAAACATACCTCATTTAAGGGCTCGGAACGGGCGAAGGTGTGGCGACGCCCGCGCTTCGTTGGGTGACGGTTTGGTCGAGCACGCGTCCCTCTCCGTATTCCATATGAATCAAAAATACCGGTTGGTTGAACGCGTTGGTCTGCTGCGCAACGGTAAAATTTGTAAGAAGCGCCACTTCGGTTTGTGCGCTTAACATACCGTCGCCGGTGTATTCCCGCGCATACAGTTTATCTACCTCAAAGGAAACGACGGTATACGTTGAAGTTTCGTTGGACGGGTCGTCGAGAAAGATAAGGGAGCGATTGTCCTCGCTCACGCTGATGGCCCCCGTCATATCGTGCTGGCGAATTTGCACGGTAACAAGCGAGAGCGCCGCGCGCGCCTGGGTTTCGCTCATCATATCCTTGTCGATATTTTTGTAGGAGGTAACGCCCGTTTGCACCGTGGAAACGAGAACTACGCCCAAAATGGTCGAAACCGCAAGGGCTACCACAAGCTCGATGAGTGTGAAGCCTTTTTTCTTCAGTCCGGCCGCTTTGGGCGTGGTTTTCATAAACTGTTTGCCCTTTCTTTGATAACAAGGGAATTTACTCTAAATATACTTACACCAAATCCATTCTTTCCATGCCCCGCGGGCTTAAAACGCGTTTTAAGTTTCCGGCACAAGCGCGAAGGCACCCGTCGCTTCGTCGTAGGTGTAATGGTTTGGCTCAAGCGGAACGATGGCGTTTGTAACAAGCCGTAGCTGGTCGCGAAACTCATCGCAAAGCGCCTGCGAATTCAGCGTGCCGCTTACAAAGGAGCTTCCCGAAAGATCGGGGAACCTGCCCTCGTAGGCGTAATACTGAGCGATGGACTTTTGCACCACCTCGGCGGTTTTTGTGCGTTGCATACGGTCGGTATGCGCTTTTTGGGTGACGAGCTTCGGCATGAGAATACCCACGAGAATCACCATCACGGCAAGCACAACAACAAGCTCCATCAGCGTGAAGCCTTTGTTGCTAGAAAGCGTGCCGCGAATGCGTTTCATTTCAAAAACACCTCCGTAGACTTGAAAACTGAGGGCCGACCGAAGCCGGCCCTCACTAAACGTTCTTTACGGTGCCGGCGTTACCCCTACTTCATCTTGAATCACATAAGCATTGATTTCTACGACATAAGTTTTGCCATCGTTTGCAGTATAAATATAGTTAAATGTACCTACACCTGCCCCAAGGGGATCAACCGAAATGCTCCCAGCAAAATTAGTTCCCGAATAGGCTTCGATTTCAAGCAAAGTAACAGACGTATCACCCTCGGCTTGCAAAGCTTGCAACGAAACAAGAATATTTCGCGCATCGCTCATAGCCGCCTTCTTATTTGCACTTTCTGTAAACCCAGTAAATCGCGGAATCAGAATGACTGCGAGGATCGCGATGATCGCGATGACCACGATGAGCTCAATG
>DLFZ01000070.1 GCA_002482435.1 Christensenella sp. UBA7707 | reverse complement strand
ATCGCCGCATCGAGCGGAAGCGCCTGCACCTCAGGTTCACTCGACCCTTCCCATGTGCTTCTTGCCATGGGCATGCCGCACGAGATCGCGCACGGTTCGCTGCGCCTTTCCTTGGGCGATGAAACCACCGAGGAGGAAATCGACTACGTCCTTGAAACGCTCCCGAAGGTCGTTGAAAGGCTGCGCCTGATGTCTCCGCTCTACCATGCAAATTAAGGAGGAACCGTTATGTATACCGAAAAAGTTCTTGACCATTTTGAGCACCCCCGCAATGTGGGTGAACTTAAGGACGCAAACGGCGTAGGCCTTGTGGGCAACGCCAAGTGCGGCGACATCATGCAGATGTTCATCAAGGTGAGCGACGACGGCATCATCGAGGATGTGGGCTTCAAAACGTTTGGTTGCGGCGCGGCCGTTGCAACCAGCTCCATGGCGACGGAGCTTATTAAGGGCAAAAGCGTGGACGAGGCGCTGAGGCTTACCAATACTGCCGTGGTTGAGGCGCTTGAAGGCCTGCCGCCCGTAAAGATTCACTGCTCCGTGCTTGCCGAGGAGGCCATCAAGGCCGCCATCGACGATTATCATAAGCGTAAGTCGGAAGGCGAAAAAAACGCATAAGCGAGCTGGAAACGCAAGGAAACTTGCCTAGCATATGACAGCAATAACATATCTTCTTTCGGACAAACTAAGTTACAAACGCCTGTCTTGAAAGGAGATTTTGTTTATGAAAGCCGTACCTATCGTCATCGGCATGGCGGCGGGCATCACGCTTGCTTCGGCCGCAATTCTTTCGATGTATCCGGATGTTTCGCGCAGGATGATGCGCGACTCCCGCCGCGCGGCAAAATTTACGCGGCGCGCGGTAACGCGGGCGCTCGGTTAAAAACCGGTCGGCCTAACTTATTAAAAATGCCGCCAAACGCGGCATTTTTTCTTAAGGCGCATAAATTCCAGCCTCCCGGCCTTCTGCCGCAGACTCGAACTGGTGTGCTGAGTTTGGGCCGAAAAGTGCTTGTGTTGTATGTTTCCTTGCGGAAGGCGTTGCTTCCCTCATAAAAGGAGCCAACGCCTCCGGGTTTTACTTACGAACCCGCTGACCTGACGTGCGTTGTGCAATTTTTGAAAGACTTGGCGAAAGGTTGTTAATTTTTTGTTTCCGCTATGAAAAGCGCGCGCAATCATGTATAATATACCAAAAGACGCGCGGAAAGGAGTAGCGCCATGCCGGATAATACCAACGAAACCATGCAGTTTTCTATCCCCAAGGACAAAAGTACCGCCAACGAGGTACTCATGAGCGTGTACTCCGCGATGAAGGAAAAGGGTTACGATCCGGTGAACCAAATCGTCGGCTACCTCATCAGCGGCGACCCGACCTACATCACAAGCCACAACAACGCCCGTTACCGCATACGTATGCTCGAGCGGGACGAGCTTCTGGAAGAGCTTGTGCGCTTTTATGCCGGGCACAATTCGCCTGACGGCGAATAAGAGCCTGTTCGGCTGGTTTTCTGCGGGGCGCGCTTTTGCGCGCCCCGATTTTTCCTAAAAAACATGGGTTCGGAGGTTGTATGCTTCGTATTTTGGCGCTCGACGTGGGCGAAAAGCGCATCGGCATCGCGGTGAGTGACGCGCTCGGCATCACTGCGCAGGGGCTTGAAACCTTTTCGCGCACAGGCGACATCGAAAAGGACGTTGCGTATATTATAAAGCTGGCGGAGGGTTACAAGCCCGTGCGGCTTCTTTTCGGCATGCCGCGCAACATGGATGGAACCTACGGCTTTCAAGCCGAGCGCGTGAGGGATTTTGCTACAGCGGTTCTTGAAAAGTGGCAGGGCGAGCATGCTTTCTACGACGAGCGGCTCACCACCGTTTCCGCTGAGCGCGTGCTTTTAGAGGCCGAAATGCCGTGGCAGAAGCGCCGCAAAGTGGTCGATAAGCTTGCCGCGGTCGTGATTTTGCAAGGGTACCTTGCGTCAAACCCGAAGCTGTAATGTAACGCTTTTAAAAACGGCGATGATTTGAAACAAAGGGAAGGGAAAAACAAATGGCCAAATCCGATTTGAACGACGAAGTTGTGTTGCTCGATGAAAACGGCAGTGAGGAGCGCTTTTTGCATGTGCTCACCTTCTTGTACGAAGGGGTGCGTTATGTGGCGCTCGAGCCTGTGGACGCTGAGGAAGACAGCGAAACCGAGGCGGAAGTCGTGCTTTTGAAAGTGGAAAACGTGGATGGCGAGGATACCTACGTTTCCATCGACAACGAAGTGCTTCTTAACGAGGTGTTCGACGAGTTTCTTTCGTTGATTGACGAAATGGACGACGAGGGCGGCGACGCGTAAAAAACGCCAAAAATCGCATGCGGAAGCCGCGCTTTTTTCTTGCAAACACAAAGGCACTTGTGCTATAATCTCACGGGTATGTGTGCGGCAAACGGATGCCGCAAATACGCACCCACGCGGATTTTGCGCTTCGTGCCTTCTTTTTTTGAAAAAAGGTTTGCGCAAAAGCTGATGCGCGGGGAGGAAAATTAAAACGAGGAGGAATCTCACTATGTCCGTAATTTCCATGAAACAGCTCCTTGAGGCCGGCGTGCATTTCGGTCATCAGACCCGCCGCTGGAACCCCAAAATGAAGGAGTACATCTTCACCGAGCGCAACGGTATCTACATCATCGACCTGCAGAAGACCGTGAAGAAGGCGGAAGAGGCCTATTTCTTCGTCCGCGATCTCGCGATGCAGGGCGAATCGGTGCTGTTTGTCGGCACCAAGAAGCAGGCACAGGAATCCATTGAACAGGAAGCCCGCCGCTGTGAAATGTACTTTGTCAACCAGCGCTGGCTGGGCGGCATGCTCACCAACTTCAAAACCATGCAGTCCCGTCTTGCTCGTCTTCGCAAGATCGAGAAGATGGAAGCCGACGGCGACTTTGCGCTGCTTCCCAAAAAGGAAGTCATCAAGCTCAAGGCCGAAGCCGAAAAGCTTGAAAAGAACCTTGGCGGCATCAAGGATATGAAGCGTCTTCCCGGCGCCATGTTCGTTGTGGATCCGCGCAAGGAGCACATCGCCATCATGGAAGCACACGCGCTTGGCATTCCCGTTGTGGCGATCGTAGACACCAACTGCGACCCCGACGAGGTCGATTACCCCATCCCGGGCAACGACGACGCCATCCGTGCGGTCAAGCTCATCGCCTCCAAAATTGCGGATGCGGTGCTTGAAGGCAAGCAGGGCGAGCAGATGGAAGCGGGTGCCGATGAGGCTGCCGCCGTATCGGGCGACGACTTTTAATCCTTGGGAGGTTTAGCATAATGTTCACCGCAAAAGATGTAATGACACTGCGTGAAATGACCGGCGCGGGCATGATGGATTGCAAAAAGGCCCTCACCGAAACCAACGGCGATATGGAAAAGGCCGTGGATTACCTGCGTGAGAAGAGCCTTGCTGCCAACGCCAAAAAGGCTGGCCGCATTGCCGCCGAGGGTATCGTGGATGCTTACGTCCATTTGGGCGGAAAAATCGGCGTGCTCGTAGAGGTCAATTGCGAAACCGACTTCGTCGCCAAGACCGAGCAGTTCAAAACCCTCGTGCACGACATCGCCATGCAGATCGCAGCCGCGAAGCCCACCTACGTCAGCAAAGACGAAGTGGATCAGACCGAGATCGAAAAGGAAAAGGAAATTCTTCGTGCGCAGGCGCTCAACGAGCCCAAGCCCAAGCCCATGAACATCATCGACAAGATGGTGGAAGGCCGCATCGAGAAGTACTACAAGGAAGTGTGTCTGCTTGAGCAGCCCTTCGTGAAAGATCCCGATCAGACCGTACAGCAGCTTGTGAACGCCGCTTCCGCCAAAATCGGCGAGAAGATCAGCGTGCGTAGGTTTGTGCGCTACGAAATGGGTGAAGGCCTTGAAAAGCGCCAGGATAACTTCGCTGAAGAAGTTATGAGCCAGGTCGGTAAGTAATGGCTTCAAAGGAACACCCTTTGGGTGTTCCTTTTTTGTTACCAAAAAACGGATTTGCATGAGAATTCTGGGGGATACTTTTATGGACAGCATTCGTTACAAGCGCGTTTCGCTGAAGCTTTCGGGCGAGGCGCTTTCGGGAAAGGGAGAGATCCTCGATTTTGCCGCCGTCGCAGGCATCGCCCGCCAACTTAAGCTTTTAAGGGAAAACGGCGTGGAGCTTGGTGTTACCATCGGCGCGGGCAACATCTGGCGCGGCAGGAGCGGCGGCGAAATGGACCGCAACCGCGCGGATCACATGGGTATGCTCGCCACCATCATCAACTCGCTCGCCTTGCAGGATTCGCTTGAAAACATTGGCGTGCCTTCGGTCGTGATGTCGTCGGTGGACGTGCCGCGTTTTTGCGAAAGCTATACCGCGCGCGGCGCAAAAGAGGCGCTTGCCAACGGCAAGGTGCTTATTTTCGCAGCGGGCAGCGGCCTTCCGTTTTTCTCCACGGATACGGCGGCTGCGCTCAAGGCGGCGGAAATCGGCGCGGATGCATTGCTCCTCGCCAAAAACGTGGACGGCGTGTATTCCGCCGACCCGAATGTTGATAAAACCGCCGTGCGCTACGAGCGACTCACCTATCAGCAGGTGGTGGAGCAAAACCTCAGGGCGACGGACTTGACGGCCATTACCCTTTGCATGGAGCAGCAAATTCCCATCCTCGTTTTCTCTATGAAGGAAGAGGGGGGCATTCTGCGCGTGGTGCGCGGCGAAAATTCCGGAACGGTGATTTCCTAAAAAGCTTATCAAAAAGTGGCGTATGCCGCTTTTTTGATGACTTGTTTTTGGGGTCTTGTGTCTCACAACTTTTCAAATATAAGGGGAAATATTTATGAAAACGGCAATTCTTTATTATACGTTTGGCGGCGCAACAAAGGCCGAAGCAGAGCGCCTTTCTAAAGAGCTCGGCGCGTCCCTGTACCGCGTGTACGAAAAGCACAACAGGAGTTTTCTTGGTTCGTTTATCCCTGGCTGTCCGCATGCAATGAAGCGAAAGGCTTCAAAAATCAAACCGCTCGGCGTCGATTTAAGCGCGTTTGACCGAATCGTCATCGGCTGTCCGATTTGGGCGGGGTACCCTGCACCCGCGTTCAACGCGATCGTCGAACTTCTTCCAGAGGGGAAGGACGTGGAACTTTTCTTCTGTTCGGGCGGCGGCGAGCAGCAGGATGAGGCGGGCACCATAGCGCTTGCGAAAACGCGGGGCTGCAAAGTCACAGCATGCCGTGAGTTGCGTACAGAAAAAAAGCCTTCCAAGCTGAAAGGCAAAAGGTGATGAGCCGTATTTTGAAGAGCTTGTGAATTCTTTGCCGCACATTGCCTTAGAAGCATCACAAGGCTTGTATCTTATGGAAAAATCTATTAGAATAAAGAAGGATATTGTAAACTAGGAGGCGATTGTATGGATGCCATCGAAACAGCAAAGGACAAAATGAACAAAACCATCGCCATGTTCAAACGCGATTTGAGCGGCCTTCGCGCAGGACGCGCCAATGCGCAGCTTCTTGAACGCATTACAGCCGAATATTACGGCACGCATACGCCCATTCCCCAAATGGCCAACATTTCCTCGCCCGAGCCTAGGCTCTTGGTGATTACCCCTTACGATCCTACGGCGCTTTCCCCCATCGAAAAGGCGATTCAAAAATCCGAACTCGGTATCAACCCCACAAACGACGGCAAGATCATCCGCCTTGTGTTTCCGGAACTCACCGAGGAACGCCGCAAGGATCTTGTAAAGACCGTGCGCAAAAAGGGTGAGGAATCCAAGGTGGCCATCCGCTCCATCCGCCGCGACGCCATGGAAATCGTGAAGAAGCAGCGCAAGGACAGCGAAATCACCGAGGACGATCAGAAAAAGCTCGAAGATCAAATGCAGAAACTCACCGATAACATGATCAAGGACATCGATGTTATCATGGCCGAGAAGGAAAAGGAGATCATGGAGGTTTGATTTCCGTTTTGGGGCTGGATTTGGAGGAGGCTTCGCGCCTTCTTCGAGAACAGGGTTATACGCTAAGGCTTACGCAAACAAGAAGCCGCAAAGGCGTCGAAGGAAATTCGGCGCGAGTGCTGCGCCAGCGCACACTTAGTAGCGGCGAAGTGGAGCTTGTGTATTCGATATTCAAAACCGACTATACATATGGGGGATGACGGGGGCTTTTCCGTCGTCCTCTTTGTTCAAACCGAGGAGGAGCATGGCAAAGTACACACAAAAGGAGCTTCATGCGATGGGGCTCACCCCTGAGCTCCCGAAGCATGTGGGCATCATCATGGACGGCAACGGCCGGGGGGCAAAGCAGCGCCTGCTGCCCAGAAGCATGGGACACCGCGCGGCGATGGACAAGCT
>DLFZ01000193.1:10217-11802 GCA_002482435.1 Christensenella sp. UBA7707 | reverse complement strand
TTTGAAACCGCCGCGACGGCCATTTTGGCACTTGCTCTTTTTGGCGAACCCATCGGCAAAAGGTTATGGCTCGCCATTTCGCTGATTACCGCAGCGAGCGTGCTTTTGTCGCTTGGCGACGTATCGCAGCTGTCATTTTCCAAAGGCGTGCTTTTTGCGTTGCTTGCCTGCGTCTGCTGGGGGCTTGAAAACAACTGTACGCGTGTTCTTTCTCAAAAGGACCCGCTTGAGATCGTTGCGATCAAGGGCCTTGGTGCGGGAATTGGCGCGCTTTTGCTCGCGCTTGTTTCCGGGGAGGCGGTTTTTACGGCCGGTCCCATGCTGCTCGCGCTCCTTTTAGGCTTTGCCTCCTATGGACTGAGCATTTATCTTTACATTCTTGCGCAGCGGAGCCTTGGTGCGGCTCGCACCGGCACGTATTACGCCGCAGCGCCGTTTCTGGGCGCGGCGCTTTCTGCGGTGCTTTTTGGTCAGAGCTTTACGCCCGTGTTTCTCATCGCGCTGGTTGCTATGCTTGCGGGATGCACGCTTGCCGTCACGGAGCGGCATGCACACGCGCATATGCATGAGCCGCTCGCACATGAGCACCGTCACCGCCATGACGACGAACACCATGCGCATGCCCACCTTACCCCCGTTTCCGGTGAGCACAGCCATATGCATACGCATGAGGCCGTTACACACACGCACCCGCACACGCCGGACATCCACCACGCGCATACGCACTAAGGGGCACTATTACAAAAGGACGTACGCAAATTGGCCGCGCGGGTTTCCGCGCGGCCTTAAGCTATTCTTTGCCACTTCTCGACAAGCTTCGCGGCGCATGATAAAATTTCCAAAGCTCCCAACGGAAAGGATGTGCCGCCATGCTTCGTATTGCTCTGTGTGATGATATGCCCGATCAGCTTACAGTTTTGGCGACAATGACGAGTGAATATGTGGAGACGCACGGCTTGGACGCCGAGCTTCAGCTGTTTTCCCACCCGGACAAGCTTCTTGCCGCCTGTGAAACCAAGAGCTTCCATCTCTACTTATTGGATATTGTCATGCCCATGGTCAGCGGCATTGAGCTTGGCAAAGAAGTTCGCCGCTTCGACCATCGGGCGCAAATCATCTATGCCACAACGGAACCCCAGTTTGCTTTGCAGGCCTATGCAGCAAGCCCCGTTAACTATTTGATTAAACCGATTGACAAAGAGCAGTTGTTCAACACACTCGCTTTTGCTATCTCGAAAATTGACTTGTCCGAAGAACAGACGTTTACCGTTAAAACCGCTGAGGGTTTGCGGGTACTCAATCTATCCGACATTCTTTGCTGCGAATACCGCAGACATGCTGTTTTTTTTACCCTGATAGGCGGTGAAGAGGTAACAAGCCGCACCATCCGGGAGAACTTTGCGGAGTATAGCATTCCCATCCGAAAGGATGCTCGTTTTTTGCAATGCCACGCCTCCTACCTTGTGAATATGCGGCGGGTGGAACACTTTGCAAAGGATAGCTTTACCCTGCGCGGTGGAAAGGTTGTTCCCATTGCGGCAAAGCAATACCCTGCGGTGCGCGATGCGTACATGGACTATCTGAT
>DLFZ01000193.1:390-10148 GCA_002482435.1 Christensenella sp. UBA7707 | reverse complement strand
TGGCAACGCCCAAATACAAAAGCAAATTGGTGTATGTTCTTGCAACAGCCATTATCCTGGCGGTAAACATCGGTGCGAACTATTACTTTTATCAAACGGAAAACTACACTGCCGTATTTTACGTTGACTTTATTATGCTGTTGGTGATTGGAATCGCCCTAAAGCCTCTCTTTGCCGACAAAATCATGCAGTGGTCCTTCAGCTTTATTACTATGGTGAATATTTATGTGGCGGTGGTGTTTTTAAGCTACATACTTTCTGACCTTTTTCCATGGCCGATTTATGGCAATATATTTTTACGCCTGATTTTATTTTGGATCATTATCGTTGTGTTTCGCAAGTGGGTATCCAAGCTGTATCGCAACGTGTTGGACTATTGGCACATTTACATATTGCCCGCAGTTTCACTGCTGGCTTGCTTTTTGGGATATTTTTTCGGCGGTGATATTGTGGAAGTGCTGAGCAATAGCTATGTGCCGCTGATGTTTCTCATCCTTTTAGGCTTATCCGTATATATTTCCATCATCCATTCTCTCAAAACCATAACAAAGCAATATGCCATGCGTGAGGAAAACCAGAAAATGCAGGCGGAGAAGGAATATCTGCAATTGGCGGCAGGTAGTATGTCGGAACGGCTCAGACTTATGGAAGAAGCATCGGCACAGAACAGCCGCGCGGCCCATGACCGCCGTCATTTCAACAATATGCTTTTGGAGCTTTTGGAGAAAGGCGAAAATCATGAAGCCGTTGCCCTGTTGAAAAAGCAAGCGCAAACTGCTTGTAAGATCAGCAAGGTCTACTGCGAAAACCATGTCGTCAATGCCGCCGTTTGTCACTACGCAAAGCTTGCGGAGCAATCGGGCATTGCTACAAAGATTGAGCTTGATATTCCAAGCGAGCTTTCGGTGGATTCCTTGGAGCTTTCCATGGTGGTATCAAACCTTTTAGAAAATGCCATTGTGGCTTGCTTAAAGCAAGTGGGCAGCAAGCCGTTATCCATCCATTTTATTTGCCGCAATATGGGACGCCTGCTTTTGGAGCTAGAAAATCCCTGTACGGAAGATGCTGCCCTTGATAAAAACGGCTATCCCGTCACGCTTGAAGAAGGCCATGGTGTAGGCAGCAAAAGCGTCATCGCCTTTGCNNGCAAAGAAATATGACGGTGAGCTCCTATACAAAATAGAAAAAGGATGGTTCCGGGTTCGTCTACTGGTGTGAAAATGCGAAAATTGTCAAGAGCATATTTTAGCTAACTATACTTTTTTAAGTGTAAAAATGAGCTTTTTAAGTGAAAAGGCTCATTTTTCCTTCTACTCAGGTTATCCTTAATGCGGAAATTTACGAAAACTGGAGGAATGAACATGAAAACAAGGATTCTCTCTTTGCTGCTGGCAGCCGGCATGGTGCTTTCTTTGGCGCTTACTGCCGGATGCTCGTCAAATACCGCCGTGCCGGAGGCTGATGCGCCGGAGAGTGCCGAAGCTTTGTGGAATGCCGGCGATGCAAGAGACAAGATTGTCGTCATAAGCGACATCCACCTCGGCATCGATGACAATTATACCGAAACCTTGCAAAACCGTCCGCTGCTAATCGAGTTTTTGCGGCATCTGCAAAGCACAACAGATGTACGAGAGCTGGTGATTGCCGGAGATTTTCTGGATGAATGGTTTTTACCGGTTTATTATCCCAGCTACACAGATCAAAACCAATTTTACAAGGATGTGATCACCACCAATCAGGTTGTGATCGACGAGCTGAACAACGTGATCGACAGCGGGATAAAGGTGGTTTACGTACCCGGCAACCATGACATGACGTTGGAGGCCAGCGTTTTACAGGAAGCGATTCCTAACCTCGTTCAGGCTAGGGATGCCGAAGGGCTCGGCGCGTATTATACAGGTGACCGAAACGAAATCGTAATTGAGCACGGCCACCGCTACGATGTATTTTCCGCTCCAGATACGGTCACCAACGCGGAGCTGTGCGGAAATGAAGATACCATTCTGCCGGCAGGTTATTTCTATGCTCGCTATGCCGCTACATGGGTGCTGGAAGGGCGTCCGAAGGTAGAAAAGGAACTGCCGGTGGTAACGAATGTGCCGGATAAAACCGATGCGGACCAGTACGGTGCTTATATTTATTACGCGCTTCTCAAAGACATTTCCGCGCGGATGACGCCCAATGAGGGCCTTGACGAGAAGATTTTCGATATGCACATTTCAGGGTTTGATGATGCGTACACCTATCTTGATTTTTATCCCGCACAGCAGGAGGACGGAACCATTTCCGCGCCGGTGCTGTTTAAGAACATTCAGCGCACATGGGCCGAGCGTCAGACGATCAACAACGTTAAGGTTCCCAACAGCTTCATCGAGGCGGTTTCGGGAACTGTGGACTGGGAATATTATTTCAGGCAGGCAAGGGCGCAATATTTGGATAACCCCAATGAAAGCGTGGATGTGGTTGTGTTCGGCCATACCCATGTGCCCGCATATGGCGACATAGGCAATGGAAAATACTACCTCAACTCCGGAACATGGATTGACCATAACACCGACTATCCGGATGCCACCCGCACATTTGCTGTCATCACCACCGGAAATAGCAATACGGTTGCGGTTTACAGATTTATGGAGGATTGTTCAATTCTCGACATTGGCGCTAGCGTCAGCAAGACCGCGGACTAATTACCACCTTTTAGGAGGTAGACTTCCCAACAACGACCGAATCGCCACAGCGGGGTAAATCTGCCGTGGCGATTCGGTATTACCCGGATAAACTTAGCTGAAACATTCACTGTATTTTCGCAAAAGGATCGTGATGGAATGGAAAAGCGCAGGCGTGAGGATGCGCCGTTGAAAGCTCCCAATGCAGAAGGCAATGTATGGCCCAAACAGGTTTGCCCGGCCTTTGAGCCAAGGGCCAATTCACCGGAAGGTATGCGCCAATGCTGGTTTTGCCGCTGTGCAGATTTTCATTTGGATAAGCCCCGCTCGCTGGATGTGGGCGTATGCTACTGGCCGAAAAAAATGCCCGGTTAAAGCAAAGAGAGGAACGAATCTATGAAAAATTGCTGCGTATGCTCCTAACCCTATGCGTGGTACCAATCCTGCTGCATTCGGCGTAGCGTGAGCCGCGTCCGGTCCCAAATCCGATTGCTGCAACGGCACAGCAGCGCTGCCATTTTCTATAAACAAGCGTACCGTCCGGATGGAGGATACGCTTGTTTTTTAGACCTCTTATTTGAAACGGTTAGTCCTCTTCAATGCTGTCGTCCTTAGGGACAATGAGGTTGAGGAAAAACGCCGTTAGGAACGAAAGCACAATGGGCGATTTGCCGATGATGTTTTGTAGTGTTTCGGGGAAGAACTGGAGCGATTTTGAAATGGTGCTTACGCCCACGCCCAGCGCCAACGCGATGCCGACGATCATCTTGTTGCGGTAATTGAGCGGCTGCTGCGTCAAAAGCTGGATGCCGCTCATGGTGATGGCCGCAAACACCGTTACTGTTGCGCCGCCCAGAACCGGATAGGGGATGGTGGTCATCACCGCGCCGAATTTCGGACACAGGCCGGCGATGATCATCACAAGCCCAACCAGCACAAAAACGCGCTTGGCGACGACTTTCGTGGTTACAATCAAGCCAACGTTTTGGCTGTACGGATCGGTCGGCAAGCCGCCGATGCATGCGCCCAGCATGCCGCAGATACCCTGACCCTTGATCGCACCGCCAAGCTCCCTGTCGGTTGCCTCACGGTTGAAGGCACCGATGGCTGTTGAGGAAACGTCGCCGATGGTTTGTACCGCCTGCACGATGTACATGAGGATCATGGAAATGATGGCCGCGGGCGGGAAGGTGAGACCCCACTTGAATACCTGCGGGAGCGCGACCCATGAGGCGATTTTCACGCTCTCATACTTTATAATGCCGCCCAGTGCCAACGAAAGCGCGTAACCTACCACGATGCCGATGAGCATCCCCGAAACCTTAACGTAGCCCTTGCCAAAGAAGTTACACGCAAGCGTTACAGCGAGTACCACAATCGCGATGAGCCAAAACTTCGGATCGCCAAAATTATCGGCTGTGGCGCTGCCGCCTGCCATGTAGGTGATGGCCGTGCTGTAAAGCGAAAGGCCGATGCTCAAAACCACCGTTCCGCTCACGATGGGTGGAAAGAACTTGCGTATTCTGCCCATGAGCATGCCGATGAAGATCGAAGCGAACGCCGCCACAAGCTGCGAGCCGAAAATGGCGGAAATACCGTGGGAAACGCCGATGGCGGTAAGAATCGGCATGTACGCAAACGCCACGCCCATTACATTGGGAAGCCCCATGCCAAACCCGAGAACCGGAAACAGCTGAAGCAAAGTGGTAATGCCGCCGATGAGCATTGCGGCCTGCATCAAAAGGATTTTGTCGGGTTCCGGCAGCCCCAAAAGCTGCGCTACGAGGATGGGCGGGGTAATGTTGCCTACGAGCATTGCGAGCACATGCTGCAGCGCCTGTGGCGCCGACGCGCCCCAGCTGGGTTTTCCGTTGAGTTCAAACAGCGCCTGATTGGCGTTCTTCTGACGCTTTTCCAAAATGCGTCCAACTCCTTTCGCATGCCAAAACTGATCTACTTTGTAGCCGCTTGATGAAATGATTCCTGAAAAAAAGGGTTTTCATACAAAGCGAGCCGTAGACCGACTCTGAATTTTCCATTGTATGTCATCAAAAAGGACTTGATAAACAAAAACACATTTTTCGCAAATCGGTTTTTGGCTTATCGGTAAGCACCTGCTGCGCCTGCGGGCGTTGTAATTTTAGGGAATTTGTAATACACTGAATCAAAAGAAATTGTGCGGCGGAAGAAACGGCGCATCCTATGAATTGGAGGTATGGTATGGGTATCATCAAGGCAATCGCGGGTGCGATAGGCGGAGGGCTTGCCGACCAATGGCTCGAGGTGCTCGAACCCAACGATATGAGCGACACCACCGTGTTCACCACCGGCGTCACGGTGCGGCAGGGCGATAGGCGCAGCTCCAACACCAAGGGCACGGAGGACACCGTATCCAACGGCTCTATCATCCACGTATACGACAACCAGTTTATGATGCTTGTGGACGGCGGCAAGGTAGTGGACTATACCGCCGAGCCAGGTTACTATAAAGTGGATCATTCCTCGCTGCCTTCGCTGTTTTCGGGCAAGCTTGGCGAAACGGTAAAGGAAACCTTCTCGCGTTTCAAATACGGCGGCGTGCCTTCCTCAAAACAGAAGGTGTTTTTCATCAACCTGCAGGAGATCAAGGGCATCAAGTTCGGCACGCGCAACCCCGTGAACTACTTTGACAATTTCTACAACAGCGAGCTGTTTTTGAGGGCGTTCGGCACCTACTCCATCAAGATCACCGACCCCATCAAGTTCTATCAGGAGGCGGTTCCAAGAAACGCCGGCCGCGTGGATATTACAGAAATCAACGAGCAGTACCTCAACGAGTTCCTCGAAGGGCTTGCCGCCGCCGTCAACAGGCTTTCCGCGGACGGCGAGCGCATCTCCTTTGTGGTCAGCAAGGGCCGGGAGCTTAGCAAATACATGAGCGAGGCGCTCGACGAGGAATGGAAGCAGCGCCGCGGCATGGAAGTTCTCTCCGTCGGTATTGGCAGCATTTCCTACGACGAGGAATCTCAAAAACTCATCAACATGCGCAACCAGGGCGCCATGCTTGGCGATCCGGGTGTGCGCGAAGGCTATGTGCAAGGTTCCATTGCACGCGGCATCGAGGCGGCAGGCAGCAACAGCGCGGGCTCCATGGCCGGTTTCGTGGGCGTTGGCGTAGGGCTGCAGGGCGCGGGCGGCGTAGGCGCGGCGTTTTCGCAGGCCAACCAGACGCAGCTTCATAACGCAGCGGAAAAGAGCGCGC
This sequence comes from Christensenella sp. UBA7707, assembly GCA_002482435.1. Taxonomy (GTDB): domain Bacteria; phylum Bacillota; class Clostridia; order Christensenellales; family CAG-138; genus UBA7707. The sequence goes on along the minus strand of DLFZ01000193.1, from coordinate 4,241 downwards.
CGCAAGAAACGGCCACTTGGAAGTGCGCTTGCGGGCAAGCCAACAAGGCCGATGCGAAGTTCTGCGCCGAGTGCGGCGCGAAGAAGCCCGAAACCGCATCTTGGAAGTGTTCCTGCGGCAAGGAGAACGAGCAAAACGCGAAATTCTGCCCAAGCTGCGGCGCAAAGCGTCCCGAGGCCAACGCATGTAAAAAGTGCGGGCACGCGCTCGAGCAAAACGCGAAATTCTGCCCCGACTGCGGCGAGAAACAGTAATTCAAACCATTTTGTAAAAAAAGGCTCGATTTTATCAAAAAAGCGCGGGAAACCGCGCTTTTTGTTTGTTTGCAGCTTAACAAAAGTTGAAAAAAGCCGATTTTAAAATGTAAGGGAACTTATAAAAATTCGCCGGAAAGAAGGAAACGACATGGAAAAGCAGAAGCGGGCGGCAAACGATGGTTACGATTTGAAGCGTGTGGACTTTGTGGCGCTTCTTGTCATTCTTGCGATGGTCGTGATGATCATCGTGCAATCGTTTGTCAAGCGGTTCGGGAACGAATTTATCGTTGCGGGGGAAGCGTTGGCGGTAGGTGCCTTGGTAACGCTTGTGTACTTTCTGAAGTTCAACCGCTTCCTAAAGTCGCTTCTGATGCCGTTAATACCAACCCTCGCGGTGTTTGCGGTGGTCATGATGAACTCCTACATGCTTACCCCGCATTACATGGTATGTATGTCCATCGTTGTAGCGGCGCTTTATTTTGACAAAAAGCTCGTGCTCGTTTTCGGCGGAATCGTGGATGTTCTTCTGATTGCTGCATACCTTCTGCGGCCGGATCACCTGCTTGGAGCCGAAAACAACATTGCTTATTTCCTCTCCATTTTTCTTATGGTCAACTTTGAAACGATTACGCTTTTCTTTCTTACAAAATGGGCGCGAGCGGTGCTTGCCGGTGCGGAAAAAAGCAAAGACGAACAGCGTCATACCTTCGACAAGCTTCAGGCATCGAGCCGCGTACAGGAAAAACAGGCGCTTTATATGGAAGAAGGCGTGCATGCGCTTTTAGCAAGCATGGATAGCCTGGCCGAGGGCGAACTGAACCTTACGGTAGAGATGCCGGAGGCCGATGCGGATACGAAGGAGGCGCACGCCATCCTAAGCGCCATTGCCGGAAAGCTTCTTGAAAGCGTAGCAAGCATTCGTTCGTATATGGCGGAGGTCGCAACGGTTCTTGCGGAGGTTTCCGCCGGCAACCTTCGCGCGCGGGTCACTTCGGAATTCAAGGGCGACTTCGTGCAGATGAAAAACTCCATCAACAGCATCGCTTCGGCGCTCAACGCCGTGCTTTCGGACATCAACACCGCCGCCGAGCAGGTGGCGGCGGGCACTAGGCAGGTATCCGACGGCAGCCAGGCCATTTCGCAGGGCGCGACCGAGCAGGCAAGCTCCATTGAGGAGCTTACGGCCTCGATCACGGCCATCGCCATGCAAACGCGGGACAACGCCGTGAAAGCCAACCGCGCAAGCGAGCTTTCGGGGTCCGCAAAAGAAAACGCCAAGCGCGGCAGCGGGCAGATGGAAACGTTGCAGCAGGCGATGAAGGCGATCAATGAGGCATCGGAGGATATTTCAAAGATCATTAGGGTGATCGACGAGATCGCCTTCCAAACGAACATCCTTGCGCTCAACGCGGCGGTGGAAGCGGCACGCGCGGGTGTACACGGCAAGGGCTTTGCTGTAGTAGCGGAGGAGGTAAGAAACCTTGCAGGAAAGAGCGCGCAGGCAGCGAATGAAACGACCGTGCTCATCGAAGGCTCGGTGAAAAAGACGGAAGCGGGCACGAAAATCGCCAACCAAACCGCTCAAGAGCTTAAGGGCATTGTAGAAGCGGTAGAAAACGCGGCGCGCCTCGTGGGGGACATTGCCGCCGCGTCAAACGACCAAGCGACGGCCATTGCGCAGGTAAACCGCGGCATCGAGCAGATGTCGCAGGTGGTACAAACGAATTCCGCCACAGCCGAGGAAGCGGCGGCCGCAAGCGAGGAGCTGAGCGCACAGGCACAGCTTTTGAAGGAAAAGGTAAACCGCTTCACGCTTTCCGACGCGGCAGAAGCACCTGCCGTGCAAAAACGCGGCGCAAGCGCCTACAAACAGACGCAAAAGGAAAAAGCTCCGTCGTTTGGAAGCGATTTCGGCAAGTATTGAAGCTGTTACAGGGAAACCAGCCGTTTCGGCCCTCCGCAATATGCGGAGGGCTGCGGCTTGTCAAAAAAGCGTGTGACGAGCGAGTGGCTCCGCGAAGGAAAGCGCCAAACGCGGCAGCGCGCATGGAAGGGTTCTTTGGCACATTGGCGGGGATCAACAAGGCGAAGCATCGGGAAGATCAATAAGGTGATCGGGACATCGTGTTGCAAATGAACATTCTCGTACGCAATGCGGCAGAGGCGGCGCGCGCACGGCTTTTGAATGGGTACAGACGAAAAACGAATGGGGGGATAAATCACGGGGAAGGCATTGGAGCGATACGATAAAAAGGAGTATTATGGCTATATTTCTCGGGGAAAGGTACGCGAGGCCGTAGCGTATCTTCAAAGATTTCCCTCCAAACGCAATCTGGTCAAAAAGTACATGCGCGTCTTTCGGGATGGCAAACCCGTGACACGCACCACGAACGCTGTGATTCATAAAATCGACGTTGCGTTTCAGGCGTATTACCGTCAAGTCTTCTGGCAGGGAGAAAGCACCGAAGATGCACGGAAAGAGCTGTGCCTCCGGTTTGCAGACATGTTCGAAATCCCCGTGCAGGCGCTCGATACCGTACAGCAGCAGAATGAATTCTGGGATGAGGTCATAGAAAAACGGCTCGAACGGGCTGTAGTAGGCGAGGGCTACCAATATCTTGGCAACGACACACAAGGATACCTTGGCCCCTACATTTGGAAGAAAACGGTTCCCACTACCTATCGCGTGAAGCTTCCTCATACGGTAACGCGCTATACGGTAAACATGATGACGGGCTTGTAAGCCGAAGCTGGATGGCGTTCCTTTCCTTTGATAAAATCGGCACCGGAGGTTGGGCGGCGAAGGATGGCACGCTTTGCTGCATCAAAAAGCTTTATGCGGGCGGAGTGCTCAACTCGAGCTTTCGTGTTCGATTTTTAAAGCATGAGGCGCAGCATGTAGAGGATATGAGGCAATTCCCTAGTATTTCTTCCATGCACCTTGAATACAGGGCAAAGCTTGTAGAACTGATTTATGTGGCAAACTTCAAAGCTTTTCTATACCTATTGGCGGAAGCCTGCGCCGACAACCCGAACAACACGCATAGCTGCGCCGCGTATCTCATCATAAAGAATTTGTCGGAAAAAATTTTTGGGTGCGCTTATGCAGGCGACGCTGTGCAATGGAAGGGCAAGCTTCCCCGCATCCGCAAGGAAGCACTTGCGCTTTTGGACGGTTACCCGTACGGCACCTGAATCGCTTTGCCGCACGCTCATAAGAAATGCTCTCGCGATGGCCGCGGGAGCATTTGTTGGTTAAGGGTAAAATTGTGTATGCGTTTATAAAAGCTTTTCCGCTTCCTCTGCCGAACCCACAGGCGTTTTGCAGCTGCCGTTGCGGCATACGTAATAGTTTGCACCCGTTTTCGGCACCGTGTAAGCGAGGGTGAAGGGTGCAAGGCGCGAAAGCGTGCCTGCGTTGCCCTCGGTTTTTACGAGAACCGTAAGGTTGCTGGCGGCGCTTTTTTGAAGCAAGGATCGCACCTCGCGTGAGGCGCTTCCGTCTTTGGAGGTGCAAATAAGCTCCGTATGGGGACAGATGGCCATCAAAAGCGTCAGCATAAAAGCGCCGTGTCCAAGCGCACCGCCGTCTGC
>DLFZ01000193.1:0-378 GCA_002482435.1 Christensenella sp. UBA7707 | reverse complement strand
CGCGTCAAAAAGCGCGCCGAACTCCTTTTGGGCGGTAAGCCTGAAAAGCTTGAGAAAAAGAAAAGCCGCCGCAGCGTTGCCCGAGGGAAGCGCACCATCGTAGGTTTCTTTCGGGCGTGTAAGAAGCTGTTCGCTTTCTTTTGAATACATAAAATACCCGCCGCCGCTTACGTCAAAAAACAACGTGTGCATGGCCTTGGAAAAGGAAACTGCGTCGCGCAGCAGCGTTACGTCGAAGGTGCTTTCATAAAGCGCCGTAAGCGCGAGCGCGTAAAACGCGTAATCGGCAAGCCCACCGTGAAAGGCCGCGTCGCCTTCGCGCCAGCGGGCGCGGAGGCGCTCATCTCCGTTGCTGAGCTTTTTTGAAACAAACTGCTT
>DLFZ01000083.1:1815-8928 GCA_002482435.1 Christensenella sp. UBA7707 | reverse complement strand
GCACACAAACTTTTGTCCTTCAACCAATGTCTTTCTGTACAAAACAAACTATACAATTTTGCAAATTCCACCGTTTTGCTGCCCCGCGTAGCGCCACAAAGGCAATATCCCTTCCGAAAACTTTAATAATACATCATGCAAACTATGTAGTTTTCTTGCAGTTCGCTTTTCGCTTAGCGGCATAGATACGCAATGCCCGCGGCCATGTGGCCGCGGGCATTGTAGCTTTTTAATAACAGCTGAGAAGGAAAGAAACTTACAGCAATCAGCCTCGGCCACCGTCCGGAGCCGTGCCGCCATGCTCGCGCCCGCCGCCCGTACCGGCGGTAACGGTTGAAAGAAGCGTTGCGCCACCGTACACGTCGTAGCTTTCGTTTGCGGTGATGCCCGCCACGGAAACGGCAAGGTACTTGCAGTTGATTGGAAGGGTGGCGCTTACAAGCGCCGCACCGTCTTTCCGTACGGAAAGCTCCGTACCCGCCGCAACGCTGCTTTCTAAGTACACATAACTTTGCGTCGAGTCGTCGTCCGGCACGTTTCCAACACCAGTGCCACCGTAAATGAGGATGCCGCCCGTAACCGTTACCGATCCGTCGCTATCGAGCGCGCCGTTGTCGACTGTGGAATCGATGAAAGCGTAGAGCGTACCTCCGCTTATGGTGATGGTGCCGTTAGAATCCACACCGTCGCCGCCCGCGATAAATTGAACGGTGCCGCCCGCGATGTTGATAAAGTAGCTGCCCGATGCGCTGTTGGAGCCCTGCTGCGAGAAGCCGCCGCCTGCGCTTTGATCCGCACCGCCCGCGGCGTTGATGGCATCGTCGGTGGAAGCAATGGTGATCTGCCCGTCGTAAATGTCGATCGAAGCGCCCTCAAGACCCTCGTAGGAAGCAAGCACCGCAATGCTGCCGCCTTTGACCGTAAGAACAGCGTCGCTGTGCGCACCGTTCTCGCCTGAGGAAAGCGTGAGCTTCCCCCCCGAAACGAGCATGTCGCCTGTAGCGTGCAAACAGTTGTCCGCGCTGTCGATGCTGATAATACCGCTCGAAACGCTCAGGCTGCCGCCGGACTTCAAACCCTTGAAGCTGTTTGAAGCGTCGTCGAAAGAATTCTTCTTTCCCGCCGTACCGCCGCCCGCAACAATGGTGACTGCAGCACCCGATGCCTGAAGCGCGGTATCCGCCTGCACGCCGTCGTGTGCGGCGGAAACGGTCAGCTTGCCGCCGCCAAGAAGCACCCACCCCCGCGCTAAGTCGTCGGTAGTGTTTGTCTGTATGCCGTCGTTGCCCGCGGCAAGGTTGAGCGCACCGCCAAGCACCGCAACGGAATCCTTGCCGGCAAGCGCGTGGTTTGCGGCGGTCACGGTAATGTTGCCACTCACAACCATAAGGTCGTCCTTGGTGGAAATGCCGTTTTTAAAGCCGGCTGTCACCGTAAGGCTGCCCGTGCCGTTGATGGTAAGATCGTCCTTGGAGAACAAGGCCGCATTCGGTTCCTCCTCGGCCTCATCTGCGTATCGGAAGCTCGCGCCGCCGTCTTTCAGGGTATTTACGGTACCCTCAGCCAGCGTGAGAATCAGCTTGTCGCATTGTGAGGCATAAATGGCCGCGCCCGTTTCATTGGTAATGCTTGCGCCGTTTAACACAAGGTGCACTTTATCGGCATTTGTGGCGGCAACAGCGATCTGCCCGTTTGTGAGCGTGCCGCTCACCACATAAGTGCCCTCCGCCGTTATCGTGACGATGCTTCCTTCCACCTGCGCACCCGAACCATTTACGGTAACGTTCGCGCCGTCGAGCGCGATCTTCGTGTCGCTCTGCGCCCATGCGGTAGCAAGGTCGCTGTTGGAAGGTGCCGCGGAAATGGAGGTTCCCCCCGTCTGGTCGCCGTTCGCGCCTGAAGGGGTTTGCGCCGTTTCGTCGCCCGCGTTGGAAATGCATCCCGCAAGAAGCGTCAGCGCCAGAAGAGCACACAAGAAAAGCGAGCTATATTTTTTTGCGTTCATAACAGTTCCTTTCCCGTGCATAACTCGCTCAAAAGCGTGCCCGAACCCAAGGTGATGTTCAAATCGCCGTACTTCATAGAATCCATGGGCTGATTATCGTTGCCGTCCTTGATAGTATACACCATTTCCTTGCAAGGCTTTGCATTTTTCCACAACACGAAAGCATGGTTTACGAAAAATTTACACAGTTTTCCCGCGCGCGCAATTCTTGGCATTGCGCAAAAAAGCATCTATCTGCGTAGCACGATTTGTGCAGGTTTTCTTTTGCACAACATACATCTATCCTTTTATGAAAACACGTGCCATTTCAGGCTTGCAACTAAATTTTCCCTGCGCTATGCTTAGCATAATGTAAAAATTAAGGCGCGCGCTCATGTGCGGCAATGGGGAGTCCTTATGGTTTCAACGCTTCTTTTGGTGGTCATTTACCTTTCCTTCATCAGCCTCGGGCTTCCGGATTCGCTTCTCGGCTCGGCATGGCCGAGCATTTACGGCTCGCTTGGCGTACCGCTTTCGTTTGCGGGCCTTGCATCCATCATCGCGGCGGGCGGCACGGTGGTGTCAAGCATCGTCAGCGCCAAGCTCATCCGCCGTTTCGGTACGGGCAAGGTCACTGCCGTGAGCGTGCTTTTGACAGCCGCGGCGCTTATGAGCATTTCCTTTGTCAACAACTTTTATGTGCTGTGCCTTTTGATGATCCCCCTTGGCTTGGGCGGCGGCTGTGTGGATGCGGCGCTCAACAACTATATTGCGCTCCACTACAAGGCCAAGCACATGAGCTGGCTCCATTGCTTTTGGGGCATCGGAGCAACGCTCGGACCGGTCGTCATGTCGGCCTGCCTTGTAGGGCTTGGTTCGTGGCACGCAGGTTACCGCACGGTGTCGTACATTCAGTTTGGGCTTGTGGCGATTCTTCTCGCCTCGCTGCCGCTTTGGAACAAAATGAAGGCGCAATCACAAACGGACGAGCCTTCCACTGCGCCTGCCGCGTTAAGCATGCGCGAGGTGTTAAGGTTGCCGGGTGCATTCCCCGCGCTTCTCTCATTTTTCTGCTATTGCGCCATAGAATACACGGCGGGGCTTTGGGGCAGCAGCTATTTGGTGATGATGCGCGGCATCGCGAAGGAAACCGCCACGCAGTGGGTTTCCCTTTACTATTTCGGCATCACAGCGGGCAGATTCCTTTCTGGTTTCCTCACCATGAAACTTCATAACCGCCAAATGATACGCCTGGGGCACGCGCTCATCGGCCTCGGGGCGCTTCTTATTTTGCTGCCGCTTAACAATGCGGTGCTTCTCCCCGCGTTTTTCCTGCTTGGGCTCGGCTGCGCGCCCGTATATCCGAGCATGCTCCATGAAACGCCAAAAAACTTCGGCGCCAAAAACTCACAGTCCGTCATGGGCGTGCAGATGGCGTTTGCGTACATCGGCGGTACAGCCATGCCGCCGCTTTTCGGCTTCCTTGCCACCTACCTTACAAACGGCCTTCTCCCGTATTACCTGCTCGGGCTTCTTGTTTTGATGGCGGTTACCATGGAAGTGCTCAACCGACGCATGGACGCACTGCGCCTGAGCGCGGTAAAAGAATAAGATAAGCAAGCATTTAAAAACAATGCCTGCCGCCTTTGTGCTGCAGGCATTGTTTTTTCGCCTTTGTACCAAAAAAAGCCTCCCACTTGATAGAAGCCAAACGTCCCACGGGCGTACTGCGGGCAAGCTGCATAACAAGGTGCGTATTTTTCATATGTATTACAACACAGCAGGCCACAGGCAAAAGCTCTGTCTCGCGTTATCAATGACGCGGATGCGCGCAAATGCACACCATCCAACTTGCCTCAGTATAATAAATTGACAACGAAGCCTCACGATTTTATACTATTTTTACCAAGGAGATGATCATATGCCTGTTCTGCTGCGCGCCTGCGGCGATTGCTTTGCGGACGCAAAACGCCTGCTTTTGTGCTACAACAGCGCAAACCTCCTTTGTGAACCCCGGCGGCACTTGCCGGGCAGCCTTGATACGTTTCGGGACCTCCTCCAAACCAACAACGTCCTTTTGGCGGAGGCGGGACTTGAGCCGCTCGGCTGGGTTTCCTACAAAACCGAGCGGCCGTACTGTATGATCACCGGTCTTTTTGTAAAACTTCCGCGGCAAAGAGAGGGCATTGGCCACGCGCTTGTCAACGCGGCGCAAGAGGCCGCGCAGGCGCAAGGCTGTACGCTGTTCCTGCTCAAAACGCTCAAAAACGCATCGTGGGCGAAAGCGTTTTACCTGCGGGAGGGATTTTCCGTGCAAGAGGCGGGCGGCGTGGCTCCGCAAGAATGGGAGGCCGCAAAACGTGCGTTTTTGATTACCGAATGCGTGCATTCCGAGCTTTTTTGCAAGCGGCTCGTGGCGCGGAGCGCTTTGTGAGTTTTGGAATGCCATTCCCGTTCCTAAATTGACGAGCGCTGCGCTCCCGTTTATACTAAAAGCAAAGCGGCGCGCCTGCGCCTATGTGGGGGAAACCATATGCTCGAAATTCTCGCGGTGACAATGCTCTTTACCACCAACAAGAAAAACGCACTCGCGCGCGGCAGAAACCCATGGCCGTTTGCTGCGCTTGGGCTTATTTTGTGGTTTGTGTTTGAGGTTCTCGGCTTCTTTCTCGGAGCGCTGTTTTTGGAGGGCGAGTTTACGCCCTATCTTACCGGCATATTGTGCGCGGCGCTCGGCGGGCTCTTGTCATACCTGATCTCCAAAAACTGCAAAATGGGCAATTACAAAACGCGTTCAGCCAGAGCCATTGCCGCCGTGGTCGACCGCGCGGAGCTTCTTGATAAGCCGGCGCTGCTTCGTATCACGCGCGAAAAAAGCTTTGCCGGTTCGTTTGCAACCTACCCCATCGCGCTCAACGGCATGACGCTTCCCGCTTTGAAAAACGGCGAAAGCATAGAGGTTACAACCAACCAAAAGCAAAACGCTTTGACGACTTCTTACGCAAACCTTTACGGCACCTACGAGCAGCCGCCGTATTTGTTTAACGTGGAGGATGGCGGGCATGCCCAGCTTTTCTTCAAAGCGGGCAGCATCCAAAGGAAAAAGAGCATGGGTGTACTTCCTTCGGACATCAACCTGTAATTTTGACCCAAAACCCCGCAAAGCCGTTTGGAAAAAGCCAATCGGCTTTTTTTGTACCTTTAAAAAGCATAAAAATAGCCATTGCAAAACGCGACAAACGGCGGTAAAATATCGCTTGGTACCAAACTTCTTGGTACCAAGTAAAAATGAGGTGATATTGTGCCGGAATTTACGCAAGAGCATTTGCTGGCTGCCCGCCTAAGGGCATGCGGGCATTTTCTGTACTATCAAACTGGCGGCAAAGCGGGGCAGCGGCGCATTCTCGTAACGCTCTTAAAACGCGGAGAGCTTACGCAAAAGGAGCTTCAGGACGCGCTTGAAATAAGCTCCGGCGCTTTGAGCGAGATTCTTCAAAAAATCGAAGAAGCCGGCTGGATTGAACGCAGAAAGAGCCGCAGCGACAAGCGGCAGGTAAAGCTTGCGCTTACGGATGCCGGCACAAGCTTGGCGCTTTCGGTGAAGGAGCATTATATGAAAACGCTTACTCGCATGTTCGAATGCCTGAACATGGAGGAAAGAGATCAACTCGAAGCGCTTCTTGAAAAGCTTGTAGAGCACTTGGATTCCATCAAAAACGACGCAATGTTCCAAGCAGGTGCCGATGATGTACGCGAAGGCGTGCCCCGTTAAGCGTAATGCGCTAAGATTGCGGTTTTCAGACACAGGGATTTGGATCCCCCGTTTCAGGCGCGGCGGAAACGCGCTGAAATCCGGCGGAAACGCCGCCGTAAAAGAGGAGAACGTTCAACAGAATGTGGAAGATTTTAATAAAAAGTGTGAGGGAGTTTAAAAAGCCCTCTCTGCTGGCACCGCTGTTTATTTCGCTGGAGGTCGTGATTGAGTGCATCATTCCCTTCATCACGGCGCAGCTTGTTAACCAGATCAAAGAGGGCTGCGGGCTAGACGTCATTCTAAAATACGGGCTTTTGCTGCTGGTGATGGCGAGTTTTTCGCTCACGTTCGGAAGGCTTGCGGGAACCGCCAGCGCCAAAGCTTCGAGCGGTTTTGCGCGCAACTTGCGCAAGGATATGTTTTACAGCATCCAGTCTTTTTCGTTTGAAAACATCGACAGGTTCTCATCGTCGTCGCTTGTTACAAGGCTCACCACGGACGTAAGCAACGTGCAGAATGCTTACATGATGCTCATCCGCACGGCCATACGAAGCCCGCTCATGCTCATTTTCGCCGTGGTGATGGCGTTTATCATGGGCGGCAAGCTCGCGCTTGTTTTCGTGGTCGTAATCCCCGTTCTCGCTGGAGCGCTTTACCTTATTATCAGGAAGGTATTCCCCATCTTCAAAAAGGTGTTCCGCAAGTACGACGCGCTCAACGCCTCCGTCCAAGAAAACATTCAGGGCATTCGCGTTGTAAAATCCTTCGTCCGCGAGGATTACGAAAAGCAAAAGTTTGAACGTGCGGCCGAGGATGTGCGCGCCGAGTTTACGCGGGCCGAAAAAATACTCGCATTCAACGGCCCTGTCATGCAGTTCTGCCTGTATGTAAACATGGTTTTCATTTTAACCTTCGGTTCCTACATCATCATCACCACGCAAGGGCTCAACTTCAACATCGGCCAGCTTTCCTCGCTGATGATTTACAGCTTTCAAACGCTCATGAGCCTGATGATGCTCTCGATGGTGTTTGTGATGATCACAATCGCGGATGAGTCCGGCCACCGTATCGTTGCGGTGCTTGAGGAAAAAAGCACGCTCTCCAACCCCGAAAACCCCGTCTATAACGTGAAGGATGGCTCCGTCGATTTCGACGGTGTAAGCTTCCGCTACTCCGAAAAGGCGGAGCGCATGGCGCTTGAAAACATCAAGCTCCACATCAACTCCGGCGAAACGATCGGCATCCTCGGCGGCACGGGTTCCTCCAAGACCTCGCTCATCCAGCTCATTCCGCGCCTTTACGACGCGACCGAAGGGAGCGTGAAGGTGGGCGGGCTGGACGTTCGCGCATACGATCTTGAAACGCTTCGCAACGA
>DLFZ01000083.1:427-1714 GCA_002482435.1 Christensenella sp. UBA7707 | reverse complement strand
TCCTCGCGCAGGCGGACGATTTCATCATGCAGTTTCCCGAGGGATACGACACGCGCATTGAGCAGGGCGGCACCAACGTTTCAGGCGGACAAAAGCAAAGATTGTGCATTGCGCGCGCGCTTTTGAAAAAGCCTAAAATTCTGATCATGGACGATTCCACAAGCGCCGTTGACACGCATACCGACGCGAAGCTTAGAAAGGCGCTCCGGGAATACATTCCCGAAACTACAAAGATCATCATCGCCCAGCGCGTCGCCTCCGTACAGGATGCCGACCGCATTGTGCTCATGGACAAGGGCGGCATCGTTGCCGTGGGCTCCCACAAGGAGTTGCTGCGGCAAAATGAGATTTATCGCGAGGTATATCAATCCCAGAACAAGGCGGGTGAACAGCAATGAAGCGCGGCTTTACTTATAGAAAAGGCACCATGAAACGGCTTTTGAAGACGCTGTTCGAGTTTTATCCCGTCGCGCTGCCGCTGGTGCTTTTGTGCATCGTGTTTACAGCGGCGGTTTCCTCCATCCCCTCCATTTTCATGCAAAACATCATCTCGGTGCTTGAGCAGAACCAAGGGGGCGACTGGGCGCACGTCGGCCCGCAGATTTTGCGGCTTGTAAGCATACTCGCTTCGCTCTATGTGGTTTCCTTGGCTTCGTCGTTTGCGTTCAACCGCTCGATGGCGGTGATCACGCAGGGTTCGCTCAAGAAGCTTCGCGAAAGGCTCTTTCATAAAATGGAGAGTCTCCCCATTCGCTTTTTCGACACACACCCGCACGGCGACATCATGAGCCATTATACCAACGACATCGATACACTCCGCCAGCTCATTTCGCAGAGCCTGCCGCAGCTTTTAAGCTCGGGCATCATGGTATTTACGCTTTTCTCCATCATGCTCTATTACAGCGTTTGGATGGCGCTTGTGGTGCTTTGCGGCGTGGCGTTCATGCTCACCGTGGTAAAAAAGGTGGGCGGCAATTCCGCCAAATACTTCGTGCGCCAGCAAGGCTCCTTGGGCAAAACCGAGGGCTTCATTCAAGAGATGATGAACGGGCAGAAGGTCGTGAAGGTGTTTTGCCATGAGGAATCGGCCAAGGCCGATTTCGACCGTTTCAACGACGCGCTGTTTCACGATTCGGAGCAGGCCAACAAATACGCAAACATCCTCCCTCCCATTCTCAACAACATCGGCAACCTTCTCTATGTGGTTGTAGCGGTGGTGGGCGGCATATTCCTGCTTACCAAAGCGCAAAACCTGAGCATTTCGGGGCTTGCGTTCAGCATCAGCAT
>DLFZ01000083.1:0-382 GCA_002482435.1 Christensenella sp. UBA7707 | reverse complement strand
CGCAGCAGATCAACGCAGTCGTTATGGGCCTCGCGGGCGCGGATCGCATCTTTTTGGTGCTCGACGAAGCGGCTGAAGAGGACAGCGGCTTTGTAACGCTTGTCAATGCCAAAGAGGAGAATGGTGCGATTGTAGAATGCGGCGAGCGCACGGGGCTTTGGGCGTGGAAACAGCCCCTGAGTGACGGCACGGTGCGCTATACCAAGCTTGCAGGCGACGTTCGCCTTCAAGATGTGGACTTTGGTTACGTAAAGGAAAAGCCCGTGCTCCACAATGTAACGCTTTTTGCCCAGCCCGGCCAGAAAGTGGCGTTTGTGGGCGCGACCGGTGCAGGCAAAACCACCATCACCAACCTTTTGAACCGCTTCTATGACATTGCGGA
>DLFZ01000001.1:204-10142 GCA_002482435.1 Christensenella sp. UBA7707 | reverse complement strand
TGGTTTTTTTGCCGTAGGACGCGGCAATTCCATTTACGCGACTCATAAAATAGCTGTAATCCGCATCGGAGGTATCCCCCGCCTCATCGCCTCCGATGTGCACATATTCGCCCGGTGTGATTGCAGCAAGCTCGCGCAAAACGGCATCCACAAACACATAGGTCGTTTCGCTGCGGCACGAAAAACCGGAGTAGCCTACCTCAACATCGGTTCGCGGCTTCGCGCACTCCCCGCTCGGGTTCAATGCCGCAACCGAAGCGAGCGCGGCGTTTACATGCCCCGGCATGTCGATTTCGGGCACGACCGTAACATAGCGTTCCGCCGCGTAGGCAACGATTTGTTGATATTGTTCCTGCGTGTAGTAGCCGCCCGCATCGCCGCCTACCGCCGTATTTGCGCCGATTTGCGACAGCTCCGGATAGGCTTTTATTTCAATGCGCCAACCCTGATCGTCGCTCAGATGCAAATGGAGACGGTTCATTTTGAACTGCGCCAGCAAGTCGATCACCCGTTTCACATCCTCTACGCCGAAGAAATGCCGCGCTACATCGAGCATCATACCACGCCACAAATAGGTAGGCGCGTCCAAAATTTCCACGCAAGGCACAGCCCACGTTACACCCATTACGCTATGCTGCTCTTCAATTTGCGCGGGGAAAAGCTGGCGCAAGGTCTGCGTGCCGTAAAAAACGCCCTGCGGCGTATACGCGGCAACCGTGACACCAAGCTTTGTCACTTGCAAGAAATACCCTTCCTCCCCCTGTGCGGCATCGCCGCCCGCGGTGGTAAGAAAAAGATCGCCGTCGGACGGCGCTTTTTGCGCTTTTACCGCAAACGCATACCCCGTGGAGGTGCGAAGCCTTTGCGCAAGGTATTCACCCGTTTTTAAAAGCTCCTCGGTTTGCGCCTCGTCGTTTCCCCAAACGCAGATTGAGGCGTTTTGCGTTAAAACGAACGAACCTTCGCCTGCGGAAAACTGTTTGACGGGAGGAATGAGGGAAAGCCCAATCTTATCGGCAGCCTCCACAGCATTCATACCGCCCGAAAGCGGCGCATTACCCGCCACAGTCGAAACGGCCGGTGAGGGCGACACCGCGGAAGGCGTGTTTTGCGGCGCTTTCGCGCCGCAGGCGGCAAAGAGCATACTCATTCCGAGAAGCAGCGCCATTCCAAGCGCAAGCGCGCGCGTCTTTTTCATACTTCCCCCACAACCATGACTGTTTTCTTTTATCCTAAAGTGTTGTAAAGAGAAATTCCAGTTTTGGCGGTGTGATTCCTTGATTGCGCTTGGCGAGCTGTAGAAAAAAACATGCGGCTGTTCACCGCATGTTTTTGATTTGGCAATGGTTTTGCCTTTCTTGCGTCAACCCGCAAGGCTCTCATAAATTTCTTTGAGGTTGCTTTCCATACGCTCAAGGTAGGTAAGGCCGCCCTCCGCATTTTCCATGGTATAAATGGCTTTCACCTGCGCCCCCACTTCATCGGCAAGGGTTTTTGATACCTCGGGGCTCGCAAGCGCTTCGGCAAAAATGGTTGCAATGCCGTTTGCCTTGCAAAATTCCACAAGTTCCCCAAGCTGGCGCGCGCTCGGCTCGCCCTCGGCAAACACATCCGCAACGCTCGTTTGCACAAGGCCAAAATCGCGGCACAAGTACGCAAACGCCGCATGACCCGTTACAAAGTTTTTCTCGCTGAGCCCGTTCATTTTTCCGGCGTAGGTTTCATAAAGCGCTTCAAGCTTAGCGATGTAATCCGCTGCGTTCTTTTCATAGAATGCCGCATCTTCCGGATCGGCCTTCACAAGCGCGTTTTTGATGTTTTCCACCTCAATCTGCGCAGCCTTAAGGCTAAGCCATGTATGCGGGTCGTAATCGCCGTGCGCATGCGCTTCGGTCTCCGTGTCGCTTTCCGCCTCGTCGCGATGTTCCTCGGAAATTGCAATGACCTCCACACCCTCGGAAGCTTCTACGACAATGAGATTTTTGTTGGCTGCGGAAGATATGGCATCCTCTGCCCAAGGCTCCATCCCAAGCCCACTGTATACAAATACTGCGGCCGTACTTAAGGCGGCGATGTCCTGCGCTTTTGGCTCAAAGTCGTGGGCCTCCATACCATCGGGCACCATTGTGCTAACGCTTACCTTATCCTGTCCTACGGCGGAAGCAAACTCATACATGGCGTTGAAGCTGACAATTACGGTAAGCTTGCCTTCATTGCCATCGTTTGGCGCTGTGCCGCACGAGGCCAAAAGCGCTGTAAGAAGCGCCGCCAAGCACATTGCCGTTATCTTTTTGAACATGTTAGCCTCCCGTTGTTGCGAATGGTACGCATTTGCACTAGAACCAATCATAACCTCCCTATGATGCGTTGTCAAGTGCAAATGAATCGCATTTGCATTTACTCCGATTCCACGCTATAATAAGTAGGCAACTTTACCAAAGGAGAACTTGCCTTGATTCAGGCGCAAAAGCTTTATTTTTCCTATACGGGGCTGTCGCCGTATGTGCTTGAAAACCTCGACATGCACATCAAAAACGGCGAGTATGTTTCCGTTGTAGGCGACAACGGAAGCGGCAAAAGCACGCTCATACGGCTTGCCCTCAAGTTTTTAAAACCCACTTCGGGCGAAATCGTGTGCCACGCGAACCGCGTGGGTTATGTGCCTCAAAAAAAAGACGCGATCGCGGCGGGCTTCCCCATTACGGTGCAGGAAATGCTTGTTTCCTACGGCAGGCTTTTAAAAATCAAGGACAAGCGCGTTGCCATGGAAAGCCTTGCGCAAGTGGGCATGGAGAGCTTTTCAAGCTCGCTTGTGGGTAACCTTTCGGGCGGGCAGTACCAAAAGGTGATCATTGCGCGCGCGCTCATGGGCGAGCCCGATCTTTTGATTCTCGACGAACCTTCCTCAGGCGTCGACGTGGAAAGCCAGCGTGAAATTTACACCTTTTTAAAAAGGCTTAACGCGACGCATGGCATTACCGTTGTTTCGGTGGAGCACAACCTTGACGCGGCTGTCAAAAACTCCACTTCCATTTACCACATTTCCGGCGGCAGGGGTCATTTTTGCTCGCCGGAGCGCTATGCGAAGGAATACCTTCAAACATAGGGAGAACGATACCATGTTAAACTACGGCTTCATGCAAAACGCTCTGTTCGTTTCGCTGTGCATCTCCATATTATGCCCATGCATCGGCATTTTTTTGGTGCTTCGCCGCCACTCGATGATTGGCGACACCTTGGCGCATGCGTCGCTCGCAGGCGTGACCATCGGCCTTGCGTGCAACGTAAACCCTGTGCTCGGGGCGTTCGTTTTTACCTCCGCCAGCGGCGCGCTCATCGAGTTTCTGCGGAATTCTTTTAAAAAATACGCCGACCTTATTTTAACGATCGTGCTTTCTTTAAGCGTCGGCGTTGCCATTACCATCATAAGCGCTGGCAAGCTCGGCGCAAATGCGGATTCGTTCCTGTTCGGCAGCATTTTGACGGTGACGAAGTTCGACATGCTGCTTATTTTGGGGCTGAGCATTCTTTCGGTGTTGACGCTCATTTTTCTTTACAATCAACTCATCTTCATCACCTACGATGAAGATACCGCAAAGGTCGCTCATGTCAAGGTGAAGCTTATCAACTATGTGTTTTCAATACTTGTGGCATCCGCCATTTCCGCTTCCATCCGCATTGTAGGCGTACTCGTTTTAAGTTCCATGATCGCGCTGCCCGTCGCCACGGCGCTGCAGCTTGAAAAGGGCTTTAAGGCAACGCTTCTCTACTCGGTTTTGTTCAGCGTAACGGACATTATGTTGGGGCTTTTCCTTTCTTATTATTTGGATGTTGCGCCGGGCGGGTTCACGGCACTCGTTTCGGTTTTTGTATTGGTGCTTGTGCTCGTGGGAAAGAAGCTTGTTTCGCTATGCTCGGCACGCAAAAAACTTCCCGCATAACTTTTGTAAAGGAGGCAGAGGCATGAAGAAAGAACAAAACCTTTGGCCTGCGGGGCTCAAAAAAACAAAGACGCGTGAACAGGTGCTCGACGTGCTTCAAAACCAAAAAGGCCCTTTGAGCGCGATGGATATCTGCGCAAAAATAGACGGCGGCGAAAACGCGGTTTGGCTTTCCACAGTGTACCGCGTGCTTGAGCAGTTTGTAAAAAGCGGCGTCGCAACAAAGCTCACGGTGATGAACAGCGATACGGCCGTTTACGAGCTGAACCGCTTCTGCCATAAGCATTACGCCGTTTGCATGGCCTGCCATAAAATCATCCCCATGGACAACTGCCCCATGGAGGCGTTTACCCCGCGCGTGCAGGACGACGGCTTTCAGGTCGTCGGCCACAACGTGGAGGTATACGGCTACTGCACCAAGTGCCGGCAGGATGAAGCGCCGGAAGAATAAGTTGGCTGACCTAAAGTACGGCTGCAAAAATATTTGCTTACTGTGATCAGCGCTTCAACCCCCCGGGGCTTCGGGGGCCGCAGCCTCCGGAAGCTTTCAACCGCCGCCAACGACATGTGCGGTGGCGGCGGAAGGCCTTGCGTCGCAAGGCTTTCTTCTCAGGAAGCGCCGACCGCGTGGAATGCACAGGCGATTCCTGAAAACCTCAAAAAGTGGCACAAGACACTTTTTTGACAGGCTTAGCGCGGCGGCTCCCGCCGCGCTTTTTTGTTGCACGTACAAATGGAACATGTCATAATGATAAAAATTCCGCAAAGCGGCCGCAAGCAAGGGAGGCAGGTTTATGAAAAACGCGATCACCGGCACCATCCCCCGCGTACGCATGGGCGAAAAGCTTGGCTTTTTCGCCTTTTCCTCGGCAAGCAACGTTGTGTACCAGTTCAAAAGCCTTTATTATTTGTTTTTCCTCACAAACATCATGAAGATGGACGTGCTTTTGGCCGGCACCATCCTCACCATCGGCACGGTGTGGGATGCGCTCAACGACCCGCTTATCGGCTTTTGGGCGGTGAACCACCGCTTCAAAAACGGCGAATCCTGCCGTCCGCTCGCGCTTTGGTTTGCGGTTCCATGGGCTGCTACGGTTGTACTTCTGTTTGCGGATTTTGGGCTTAGCGGCACGGCGCAGCTTGCTGTTGCGCTCGTTGTTTATCTTGTTTTTGAGCTTTTCAATACGTTTGTGAACATCCCCTACAACAGCATGGGTAGCCTTGCCACCAACCTC
Organism: Christensenella sp. UBA7707; assembly: GCA_002482435.1. GTDB lineage: Bacteria > Bacillota > Clostridia > Christensenellales > CAG-138 > UBA7707. The sequence goes on along the minus strand of DLFZ01000001.1, from coordinate 4,966 downwards.
GACGCCGACCGCCGCTCCATCAACGTGTTCCGCAACCTCGGCGGCTGCATGGGCGCGGGTATCGGCGCGGTTGCGTGCCTGCCGCTTCTTAGGCTTTTCGGCGGGCTCGACAAGGCGGGTAACGTTTCGCCCGGCGGCGCGGGCTCACGCGGCTTTTTGCTTACGGCAATGGTGATGGGCGCAGTATGCATACTCGGTTGCTTTGCACACTATTTCACCACGCACGAGCGCGTAAAACCCCTTGCGCAAAACGAGGAGCGGCTTTCCGCCAAGACGGTTGCAAAAATGCTCCTCTCCTGCCGTTCGTGGGTACTGAACACGCTTTATATCATCTGCTACGGGGTCATCAATCTGCTTCTTATGACCTGCATCACCTACTACGCGACCTATGTGATGAAAAGCACCGGTGCGGCCACCGCCATACAAGCGGCGTACCTCGCGGCATCCGTGGGCGCCTCCTTCCTCGTTTCCCCCATCGACAAGGCGCTCGGGCGCAAAAAAACAATGCTTGCCGCCGCGCTTTTGTTCATCGCGGGCAAGCTTTGGTTTGTGTTTAACCCGTTTTCCTTGGGCGCGCTCTATGTGAACGCGATCACGGTGGGCATAGCGGTCACCATCACGTTTGTGATGTTTAACACCAACCGCAACAACATCGTGGACATCATCGAATGGAAAAACGGCCGCCGCCTTGACAGCATGGTTTCTACGGCCGACAACCTCGCCAGCAAGCTCGCCGTGGCGGGCGCCACGCAGCTCGTTGCCGTTTCCATGCACGCCTCGGGCTTTGATGCAAACCTTTTGGAGCAGCCGCAGCGCACCATTCAAACCATCAACGCCATGCTCGGCTGGGTGCCCATGGCCGTGGCCGCGCTGATGGTCGTTGTGCTTCTGTTTTTGAACATCGAAAAGGACACCGCGAAGATGCAAGAACAAAAGGCCGCCATGACAGCCGAATAGCAGATTGGTTTCTCCATCAAAATGCGCGCTTGTCAAGACACGACGGGCGCGCTTTCCTTTCGTTTTGCTATGCACAAGCGCGGCGATGTGGTATGATGTACCGGCAATAAATATTTAAAGGAAGAAACACCATGATCAGCGCACAGGGAATTTCCCTTCAATTCGGCGGGAGGCCGCTGTTTCAAAACGTGAACGTGCAGTTTACACCCGGCAACTGCTACGGCCTCATTGGGGCAAACGGAACGGGAAAATCCACCTTCCTTCGCATTTTGTCGGGCGAGCTTGAGCCCGGCAGCGGCGAAATCAACGTGACACCCGGCGAGCGCATCGCCGTTTTGCGGCAGGACCACTACGCCTTTGACGAGCATACCGCCCTTCAAACGGTGATCATGGGCTACAAGCGCCTGCATGAGATCATCTGCCTGAAGGAAGAGCTTTACAACAAAGTGGATTTTGACGATGCCGACGGCATACGCCTTGCGGAACTTGAGGGCGAATTCAGCGAGATGGATGGCTGGAACGCCGAGTCGGACGCCGAAACGATCCTAAACGGCCTTGGCGTTACGGGCGAATACCACCAAATGAAAATGGCTGAGCTCGACGGCCCGCGCAAGGTAAAAGTGCTTCTTGCGCAGGCGCTTTTTGCCAAACCCGATATTTTGCTTTTGGACGAGCCGACAAACAACCTCGACCTGTACGCAGTGAAGTGGCTGGAGGAGTTCCTTTTGGATTTTCCCAACACAGTAATTGTTGTTTCGCACGACCGCCATTTTCTTAATAAGGTCTGCACGCACATTGTAGACATCGACTACGGCAAAATTCAGATGTACGTGGGCAACTACGACTTCTGGTATGAATACACGCAGCTCGCCGCGCGTCAGGAGCGCGACAAGCGAAAGCTCAACGAGCAGAAGATCAAGGAGTTGCAGGAGTTCATCCAGCGCTTCAGCGCCAACGCCGCCAAATCGCGGCAGGCAACGTCGCGTAAAAAAATGCTCGACAATTTGCAGATGGACAACTTCGCCCCCTCCTCGCGCCGGTATCCGTTTATCAGCTTTAAGCCCGACCGCGAGGTGGGCAACGACATCGTTGCGCTAAGCGGCATTACAAAAACCGTGGGTGGCCGCAAGGTGCTCGATCAAGTGAGCTTTGTGGTGCAACCCGGGGATAAAATCGCTTTCGTGGGCGAAGATGAGCTTGCGCGCACGACGCTGTTTCAAATTCTCATGGAGGAGCTTACGCCCGACGAGGGAAGCTTTAAATGGGGCGTCACCACCTCGCGCGCGTACATGCCCTCCGACAATTCCGCCTATTTCGACGGCATCGAGCTGAATCTTGTGGACTGGCTTAGGCAGTATTCAAATGACCAGTATGAAACCACCATACGCGGTTGGCTCGGCAAGCTGCTGTTTTCCGGCGAGGAGGCACTCAAGCCCGCGAAGGTGCTCTCGGGCGGCGAAAAAAACCGCTGTATGCTTGCAAAGCTCATGCTTTCGGGCGCGAACGTGCTGATTTTGAACGAGCCCACAAACCATCTCGACCTTGAGGCCATAACCGCGCTCAACGAGGGCATGACCGCCTTCCCCGGCGTTATGCTTTTCGCGTCGCACGACCATCAGGTAATCCAAACGGTCGCCAACCGCATCATCGAGATTTTGCCGGGCGGCATCATCGACCGCCGCGAAAGCTTTGACGAATACATCGACGATCCCGATGTGATAAGGCTCCGTGCAAGCTACACAAAAACGACGAATTGAATTTTTAAGGTACCTGCGCCTGCGGTGATAACACGCACAGCTTTTTAAGTGTCACAACCGGGTATGCAGGTATCATACGACCACAAACTTCATAAAAAACGGCTTCGAAACAACACCGTTCGAGGCCGTTTTTTTGATTATGCCGAGAACGCATGCCGCCTTTTCGCGATGCCGCAAAGGGGCTCTTTTTGCGTGTAGCGCCGCTTATCCTCTTTTTGCATATAATGTTTGGGGTGAGCATTTTTGGATCCGTGCGAAATGAATGTTCTTATCGCGGCGTTAACCAATCATTTTTTCACGACCCTCTCCAAGGAGGACTTTGTTTGCCTGAGCATTTTTTTGCGCGAATTGAGCAAGTCGATGATAAGCACGTCAGTTTTCGAGGAGCTTTGCTCGCACGAGAAAAAATGAGTCCCCGCGCAAACGCACCCCAACACAACGCGCCCTGCTTTGAAAGTAGGTGACGGTATGCCTTCCTGCCCGCCCGGCAGCGAGCTTGTTTTATTGGCTGCCTCAATGGCCATCACCATTTCCACAGAGCTTTCGGCTGACGAAATTAACATTCTCGCCAGCCTCTTCTGTGCGATCGGCGACAACCTTGCGATCATTGCCGCCAAACAACAGCAGCGAGAGGAGGCGCAGGAAGTATAATGGCATCAAGCCGGCCAATGCTGCGATGACAATATTTATAAGCGTCACATACTATATAACAGCTCTCTTCCCCGCGCGGGAAGCTTAAGAAAGGATGACGCTTATGTTTTTTAACCGCAGGCGCTGTCGCCGTTGTCGCTGCAGGTCAGGCTGTCGCTGCCGCAGAGGTTGCCGCTAATTGTAACCGTATACGGGCTTTCCCTGCAGGAACCCCGTATGCCATTTCGATAAGCTTTTCCATCAAAAGACACAGCTTTCCACAACGGAAGCTGTGCCTTTTGGCGTTTTGTGATGTTGCGCGTTCGTTATTGCGGGTTTACCACATTTGCTTTTAACATGTCCGAAAGGGTTTCGTAGGGAATTTCAAACACCTTCGGCCCGGCCGCACCGCTCGCCAAAGCATATTTTTGATAAAAGACAACAAGCGCCGTTTCCGTTAGATAAAAATCGTTCGGGTCAAAGCTTCGAATGCTTTCGTAACCGTCACCCGAATAGGGGTCTTCAAAAAAGTAAGGAGAACCATATCCGCGTTGCATATCCGCACCGATTTCCTCGGCAACCTTTTTTGAAACGAAGTCGTAGATGAAGCCCATATAGCTCTGTTCATCCACCTCAAAAATATCCGAAAGGCCTAATTTCTTGCCGGTATTCAGGTCGAAGGTACCCCCTTCAATACCTGCCCAGCTTACGCCGCCTGCGCCGCCATCGAGCGCCGCCGACACCGAAAGGATGCTTCCGAATTCAGCTTCCAGCCGATAGTAAGCCTGCCTGTAAAAGTTATCCTTTTTCCCTTCAATCTTGCTGTCAGGTGCTCCCGCCTCAAAATCCTTTAGGCTCTCAAATGGAAGCTCGTTATAGAAGAACGTTTCCTTGTCGGCAAAAAACGCGTTGATTGCCGCAATCCCATCATACGTACCCGTAAGTATGGGCAGCTTTAAGTCCAACTCCACAAAGCTTCCCGAATCGAGGTAGTATTTTTTGTTGACATCAAAGGTGGAAAATTCAACCACGGCTTCCACAGCTTCGCTTGAAGGGGTTGGCACAGCCGTTGGGGTTTCGGTGGGAGGCGCCGTCAGGTCCACGGTTTGGCTTACGGGCACACAGGCGCATAAAGCAAAGACCATGCACAGGAGCAGGACGGATACACACAGCATTTTTTTCAAGTTCTCATACCTCCGGCTGGATTCTACAGCGTAACCCATCAAGCCGGCATAGCTTTCGGGGTGCAGATTTTAAGCACAATGGCCGACCTTTGGACTCCACTCAATTATACGCCCAGCAGCGCCAGAAAAAAAGGCATCGCGTTGCTTCGAAGAACACAAAAGTGAGGGAAGTAGAGTTTCGGTTCAAGGCGGTTCTGGTGCAAAATTTCAGCGCGGAAAAGCAAATGCATCATA
>DLFZ01000001.1:0-172 GCA_002482435.1 Christensenella sp. UBA7707 | reverse complement strand
GCGTTTGCTTTTGTGAGGGTGCAGCATTTTATTTCTCTTGCTTTTTTATCACCGCGCACAAGGTCGGTGAGTTTTCATCGTATGGTTTCCCGGCGACATCAGAATAGCAATTCATAGAAGCAACGCCATACGGCTGTAATTCCTCTAGCAGGGATTCCTGCGTGAAGCATGT
>DLFZ01000034.1 GCA_002482435.1 Christensenella sp. UBA7707 | reverse complement strand
GCAAAACGGGCATGAGGTGTTCAGTATGGAATTGCAAGCGGATTCGGTAAGGGCGTTCCGGTGCCCAAGGTGGGCGGAGCTGCCTACGATTTCTCTTTATATGGATCAGGTGTTGATCGTTCTTGAAGAAAGCCTAAGTCTTTTTTCCGAAAAGGCGGAGCTTGCGGCTACGTCCACCATGGTCAACAACTATGTAAAACTCAAGCTTTTAACGCCGCCGGTCAACAAAAAGTACGCCAAGGAGCACATTGCGAAGCTGTTGATGATCTGCGTGCTCAAGCGTGAGTTTTCTATTTCAGAGATCGGCGGAATTTTTGAGCTGATTGTCGAAGCGCGCGGCATTGAGCAGGCGTACGATTTGTTCTGTACGGAGCTTGAATATGCCATCAAGCATGCGTTTGCGAACATGGAGGAACGGCCGCGCCGTGAGGCGGGCGACGAGGCGGTGCTCGTGCTTGAAACAGCGCTCGGTGCGTTTACCAACAAGCTCGTGGTGCAAAGCATCCTCGACGCGGCGAAGCGGCGCACTGCCGAGCAGCGCGAAGCTGAAAAGGAAGCGCAGAAAGAGGCACAGAAGCCCCAAAAGGCAAAATAATCCTTTCAGTATAAAAAAATCGGTCGAACGGGTATTCCCGGACGGCCGATTTTTGGTTCTCATAAAATTACGTGGGGAATTTTTCGAATTAAATTTTATCTCTGCTCATTGCGGTATGACCGCTTCGAAGCGCGGGAGAATCGTCGCTTTCATAGACTGTATAGCGGTTTTTCCCGCCGCGCTTTGCCTGGTAAAGTGCCCAGTCCGCATTGGAATACAGCGTTTCAAGCGGTATGCTCTGCCCTTGCGCAATGGCGATGCCCATGCTGCACGAAACCGTGAGGCGGCGTTTTTCACCTGCCTGTATGTTGCGGAAAGCCAAAAGTGCCTGTTCCGCTTTTTGGCTGACAAGACCTATGTCGGGCAGGTCGCGCGCAAGCACGATGAATTCGTCGCCGCCGATGCGGCCGATAAGATCCGTGCTGCGGAAGATCTTGTTCAGGCAGTCGGCAATGTGGATCAGGAATTTGTCGCCGAAAAGATGGCCTTCGGTATCGTTTACGCTTTTGAAGTTGTCGATGTCGATGATCAAAAGCGCGTCGATGCTTTCGCTGCGGCGGTTTGAGAGGTGCTCGGCGATGAGCGCCTGCACGGTGCCCTTGTTGTAAAGCTTGGTGAGGGTATCGCGCTCCGCTTTTTCCATGAGCCTTTGCGCGCGCTGCTTTTCTTCGTCGATGTTGGAGATTACGCCGATTGCCTTAATGGGCGTGCCATTGGCGTCAAACTGCTGTGTGGAACGCACGCGGCACCATAGAAAAGTGCCGTCGGCCTTGGCGATGCGCGTTTCGCATTCCACGTACGGCACACCGCGCAAAATGCCGGCAAAAAAGTTCGTTACCAGCTTTTTGTCGCCGGCGTGGATAAAGTCGGTTTCCATGATGGACCGCGTGGTGTTGCCCCTCATGGGCGCGTAGTGGAACAGCTTTTCCCAGTTGGAGGAAAAGTTGAAGCGATCGGTTGCAATATCCCACTCGAAAATGATCTCGTTGGTTTGGTTGAGAATGATTTCGTGCCGTTCAAGGCTCATGGCAAGCTCGAGCTGCGTCTTTTTGCTGGACGTAATGTCCACGAGGATGCAGCACAAATAGGGGTTGCCGCCTGCGTCGTGTAAAAGCTGCCTGCGCTGCAATACCCATTTTTCGCCGCCGCCCTTTTGGACGATGCGAAACTCCGTTTCCTGTGTGGCGCCTTGCTGCAAAAATATCTGCAAAAACGGGCGATCGGCAGGAAAAACCAGATCAAGGAAGCTTGCGGAAAACTTCATATGAAGCTCCTCGCGGGTGTAGCCGAACAGGGAAACAAAGCTTTCATTCATCTGCAATAGGGTAAGCTTATCGTCGGCTGCGCACAAAAAAACCGCGCCGTAAAGTTCGGTTGCGGCGGTGTGGAGGCTGTATTCGGAAAGTGGGGCAGAGGTATGTAGGATCATGAGCCGTAACCCGTTGTCCGTGGCCTTGAACCCGCAAGACAGGTGCAATCTCGTTTCACCCTGTGAAAACATGTTGCATTGCGGCGCAACAAGGCCCGCGCAGCCGTACAGCACAAAAACGTCGTGTGAAATTTGGGAAACCTCAAAGCGCATGGATGCGGCCTGGCGCTTCAGTGCGGCGGCTGCGCTCGCGTGGAAAAGGTGCCGCGAAAACGCTTCCCATCCGCTCAACGGCACGCATTGATCCGGGAGGATCACCAACGTGTCTGCGGCGAGATAGTTGTCCCAAAGCGTCTGGTAACTGCCCTCGCTGTAAAGCGAAAGCATGTTGCGTGCGGCCTCCCTTACATCTTGCGCGTTGAACATACAACCCCCATATGAGCGATCCTGAAAAGAGCAAAAGTGGCGGGATATTATGGAAAAATGTCTTGTTAATATAGAATTATAACACAGCATGGTTACAATGGCGATATAAAATTTCCTAAAATATAACAAGAAATAGCTTTAGGAATAAATCTTAAGTTTTGGCGAGATATCACAGAATGTTTGCTATTTTGTACTTGTTTCTTTTCGGGCATCATGCTATATTCTTTTAATAAGGGAAACTTATCCTGCCTCTGTTTGGGCGGAGGCCTAAACGTCGAAAAGGATGTGAGCCGCTTTTGATCAGCGCCGAGGAACTGGCCTTTGCCAAACACGCCATCTCTTTTTTTGACGCGCTCGGCAGTGACGATAAACGCAAAGTGGAAACACAGCTTTATAAGCGCTCCTTTGAGAAGGGAACCGTGATGCATCGCGGTAGAAGCGATTGCGCCGGTCTTTTTATCATACGCTCCGGCTATGCGCGCGCCTATCTCGTATCCGACGAAGGAAAAGAAATTACCCTTTTTCGCGTGACCGAGGGCGAATGTTGCATGTTTACGGCAGGCTGCATCTTGGAAAACATCAATTTTGATGTAATCGTGGAAGCGGGAAGCGACACAATGGAAGCGTTCATTCTCCCTTCCAAGTTGTATAGCGAGCTCTCCGCTGCGTATGTGACGGTGGCGGACTTTACAAACGAGCTGATGGCACGGCGGTTTTCCGACGTCATGTGGGTCATGGAGCAGATCGTGTTCATGAGCTTTGATAAGCGGCTTGCCACATTTTTGCTTGAGCAGGCCGAGGTGGACGGTACCGAGAAGCTTCGTATCACCCACGAGCAGATCGCGCAGCACATCGGCACGGCGCGCGAGGTGGTTTCTCGCATGCTCAAGTATTTTGCCACCGAGGGGCTTGTAAGCCTTTCGCGCGGCGGTATAGAACTCACACAGAAGGATAAGCTCAAAAGGCTTACCATATAAAAAACATAAGGNNGGAGGCACTTGTTTATGAAAAAGTACGAATGTCCCTGCGGTTATATTTATGATCCCGAGGTGGGCGATCCGGACAGCGGCATTGCACCGGGCACCGCGTTTGAAGATCTGCCGGAAGATTGGGTATGCCCCGTTTGCGGTCTTACAAAGGACGCTTTCAGCGAAATTTAACAAAGGAAACTTAGTATGGGAGTTCTCAAACTGACCCCGCACATTTATTCCGTCGGGGTGCTCAACCCCGCGATGCGGGTATTTGACATCATCATGGTGACCGAATACGGCACCTCCTACAACGCATACTATGTGGAGGGCGAGAATAAGCGCGCTCTCATCGAGACCGTTCACGGGAGTTTTCGCGAGGAGTACCTTGAAAACCTCGCCGAGCTTACCGACCTTTCCAAGATCGACTACGTGGTGTTCAACCACACAGAGCCGGATCACAGCGGTGCACTTCGCGGTTTCCTTGCGGAAAACCCGAACATCACCGTGTACGGCACGATGGCGGCCATCAAAAATTTGCAGGAGATTAGCAACACCACGTTCAACGGCCATATCGTAAAAGACGGTGAGGTACTCGACCTTGGAGGGCTGACGCTCGAATTCATGGTTGCGCCTATGTTGCACTGGCCGGATACCATGTTTACCTGGTGTAAGGAAGAGGGCGTTCTTTTCACCTGCGACTTCCTCGGCGCGCATTACTGCGAGCCGCGCATGATCGACACGAAAGCAACCTATCCGGAAAAGTACAAAAATGCCTTCAAGGAGTATTATGACGCGATCATGAGCCCCTTTAAGCCTTATGTGCTCAAAGGGCTTGCGCGTGTGGAGCAGGCGAACCCGCGGATGGTATGTACAAGCCACGGGCTGATCCTTACGGAAACGCTCAAAGAGGCAATGGAAAGCTACCGAGTGTGGAGCACGCCCAAGGCATCGCCTGACGGCAAAAAGAAGGCACTCATCCTTTACGTATCTGCCTACGGCTGCACCAAAGCGATTGCTGAGGTGTTCGCCGATGAACTTTCCAACAAGCATGGCTTCGCGGTAGAGGCGTATGACCTCGTTTGCGAGGACGTTACAAAGTACCGCGAAAAAATCGAGGCCTGCGACGCGCTCCTTTTGGGAACGCCTACCATCAACCGCGACGCGTTGAAGCCCATTTGGGACGCCACCACGCAGATCGACGCCATCCTCAACACCAAAAAACCGGCCACGGCATTCGGTTCGTTTGGCTGGAGCGGCGAAGGTGTACCCATGATCCTCGAACGGCTCCGCGGCCTCAAGCTCAATGTAATGACCGAAGGGTTTACCGCAAAACTCGTTCCTTCCGAGCAAGATCTTGCCCGCGCAAGGGAATATGCGGCATCCTTCGCGGCGTTTGTCCGAGGCGCATAAGCCCGAGGCGGCGCATCAAAAAACAATTGCAAGTTATATTAAGGAGGGTATTCTCATGTGTAATGAACAGCATTTTTACCGCTGCAAGCTTTGCGGCAAGATCATCGGCACCATCAAGGACCCCGGCACGCCTACCGTATGCTGCGGCCAGGTAATGGAAGAGCTTCAGGCGAACACCGTCGAGGCTTCTCAGGAGAAGCATCTCCCCGTGGTGACCGTAAAGGGTGACACCGTAGAGGTGGCTATCGGCTCGGTTCCTCATCCGATGATTGAAGAGCATCACATCGAGTGGGTTTACCTTCAGACCAAGCGCGGCGGCCAGCGCAAGTGCCTGGGCGCGGGCGTAGAGCCCAAGGTGCAGTTTAAGCTCACCGAAGACGACGAAGTCATCGCCGCGTTTGAATACTGCAACCTCCACGGCCTCTGGAAGACCGTAATCTAACAAAAGTCATTTGTAAATAGGGGCGGGATTAAAATCCCGCCCCGAATTTTTAAATGGAGGTGTGCATGGCTGACTTGCGGCGGGAAATCGCCGAGGCCATAGGCCTGAAAAATGTTCCTGTTGCAGACAGGCTGGCTTACGAAGTAACGGTAAGCGAAAAAGAAAACGGATATACGCGGCAGCATATTACTTACAAGTTAGGTGAAGACCGGGTAACGGCATTTCTTTTATTGCCCGATGAACTTTGCGGAAACCCTGCTGTGCTCGTGCACCATCAACATAATGGAGAGCGCCATTTGGGAAAAAGCGAGGTTTGCGGCCTTGCAGGGAATCCTTTGCAGGCCTTTGGCCCCGCGCTGGCGCGCGCGGGTTTTGTTGTACTTGCACCGGATTCCATATGTTTTGAGGAAAGACGCAAAAACGGGAGCGGGATAACACCCCTTCCGGGGGACGATGATTTTTTGCAGCACTATAACGAAATGTGCTATCGAATCCTCCAAGGCGGCAACTTGATGCAAAAGGTGCTGCTCGATGCAATGTGCGGCGTTTCCCTGCTTGAAGGACTACCGTATGTTGACACAGGAAAAATCGGTACACTTGGGCATTCCTATGGCGGAAATACCGTGTTGTTTTTGATGGCGCTTGATGAGAGGATAAGCTTCGGCTGTGCAAGCGGAAGCGCCAGTAGCTACGAAAGCCGTATGCAACGGAACGTTGGGATAGAAATGGCAAGCGTAATACCGGGCTTTTATGAAAAGTACGATATAGATGACCTCGTGCGCTGTATTGCGCCAAGAAGATTTTTGATCGTTTCTGCGCAAGAGGACAAGTATTCCAAAGATGCATCGTCCGTTGTGGAAAGAGCGCTATCGGCCTATGAAAAATACGGCGCGCAAGGCAATTTGTGCCAAGAACGATACGATGGGGGTCATGCCCTGACGAAGGAACGGTTTCAGGATATTCTCGATTGGATGTGCAGCTGTGCCGATTCTACAACGTAAGACCTATCTTTCAATCTAAAGATAGACAAGGGGAGCTTTTATGATTCCAAACATCGCCATCGGGGACTTAACGATTGACTGCGCCAACGCCAGCCGCACACGCGATTTTTACGCCGAGCTTACAGGATGGGTGAAAACAATCGCCTTTGATTGTTTGGCGCTCAAAACCCACGGCGGCTTGATGCTTTTGTTTTGTGAGCCGGACGATGCGCCATATGTCCCCCCCGGTTTGGCCGGAGGAGCCAGGCAAGCAGCAAAAGCAAATGCATTTCAACTTTCAGGTNNCGGCAGTGGAAGAGGCAATTCATCTTGGCGCAACCAAGGCCGCTATGCAGTTTGGAGAAAACCATTATGTGACGATGCTCGACCCCGAAGGGCACCCGTTTTGCCTGTGCAGAAAATAAGCAAAATCCAAAAGAAGGTATGCAAAGAGGGATGCAGCTTTCCCATTCCTTGCAATGCGGCAGGTTTTGGCTTATATTGGGTAGAAAGCTAGGGGGTGCTGTTCATGAAACTTGCGGTTTTTCAATTTGCAAGCAGTGGAAACATCAATGACAACGTAAGCGCCATCAAACGCGCAATCGAGACGGCCGCAAAAAACGGCGTAAGGCTCCTTGCTTTTCATGAGTGTGCGCTTTGCGGCTACCCTCCGGTTGAACGTGCGGATCTTATTGGCATGGATCGGAACACTTTGCGGCAAGCGATCGAAACGGTGAAATGCTTGGCAAAAGAAAACCAAGTGTTTGTTGCGCTGGGAACCGCCATAGAAACGGAGCAGGGGTTTACAAACAGCATGCTGTTATTTTCCCCCGACGGCGAAACGATGGGCAGCTACGACAAACGCGCGCTATGGGGGTACGACCTAAACCATTTTAAAAAGGGAAAAGAAAAGGGCATTTTTGAGATTGACGGGGTTCGTGTCGGCTTTCGAATTTGCTACGAGGTTCGGTTTCCGGAATATTTTCGCGAGCTTTTCAAAGAGCACGTACAGCTGTGCTTTGTCAGCTTCAGCGATGTAAGCGAGGAGGATTCGCTGTACAAGTACGAGCTGATAAAAGCCCATTTAAGAACACGCGCGGTCGAAAGCGTGATGACCGTCGTTTCCGTTAACAGCGTTTCCAAATACCAAAGCGCACCCACGGCGGTATTTGATGTCAACGGTGAGCTGTCCGCAGAAGCGCCGAGAAACCAGGAGTATCTTTTGATGTATGACTATGTGCCGCCGCAGATGGGATATTTTCAGGAGGGCAGGCTTCGCAACTCCTGCGAAGTTATGGGAATCGAATAGGATGGAAGCTAGAACGTAGCTGCGCGCTGTATCAACGAGAAATACGCAACAGATAGCCATAAAAAGAAAGGAGCCATTATACGGCTCCTTTCTATTCGTTTTGCGGTTACTTTTGCCCGTTCAGCTCCCGCACGGGGCGCGCTTCGATGTAGCCGCGGCTGCCCTGCGGTTCAAGCTGAATGCGCGGGCCGTCGTCATCTGCCCAAGCGTAGCCGTATAACTTGGGGTCATAATGCTCCATCGCCTTCCAAATGGCCGCAATGGCGTCGCCGAACTTTTCGTCGTCGAAGGGCTGGCCGTGGAACACCATCAGCTTGCAGGGCGGCAGCTCCATCAGTTCAAAGCCGTCGGGTACGGGCTTGCAATAATCGAGCGGCAGTTCCACGCCCTGTACGTATTCGGAGGTGCCGGGCGTTCGCATACATGGGGGCAGCCACATGCCCACGGGCTCGTAAAGCGCTTCCTTTACGCTCAAAAGCACGCCCCACACGTCGCACCCAACCTCCTCACAGTATTCAAAATACCCTTCCGCCTTAACGCCGCGCTTTACAAGCGCCTTTCTTTTCGGCCGCTCCACCACTTGTACAAAAACCGTATTCATCTGTTGCACCATTGTTGGTTCCTCCTCCTTATGTTTGGTACGGTAATAGGGAAGCACGCCGTAGGGGAGAAAAAGCCGTATGGGTGGCACGTTCTTCGCGTAGCGCATGGGGGCTATGCCAAATTGCTTCGAAAACGCCTTGGTGAACCCTTCGTGCGAGTCAAACAGAAAGTCGAACGCCACGTCCACCACGCGTGTTTCTTCGTCGCGAAGCACCATGGCCGCCTTGGTAAGCCGCCGCGCCCGCAGATAATCGAAGGGCGTTTTTCTCGTAAGTTCCTTAAAGAGCCTTGTGCTGTGATAGGGGGAATACCCCGCCGCGCGCGCAAGCTGCACAAGAGTTATAGGCTCGTCAAGGTGCGTTTCAATGTAGTCCTGCATCCGCTGTACGGCCTCTACGATTGCCAAACGATCCATGCTTCTCACCGTCCTCTGAAGGAAGTATACAAAAAGGCCGTTTCGGCTTCTTGAACGCGCTTGCGAAAAAGCGTTTGTTACAGTATAGCATGGCGGCAGGCAATGGGAGAACGCATGTTTTGACAAAGAAAAGAACGCCGGAAAAGATGTGCTGCAACAAAGGGCGATTGCGGTACGCCTTTTAATTTGCTATTCTTTGTAAAGAAAGCAGTTCCAATAGGAATTTGGCAGACAGTTTTGAACTGCGGATTGCTTGCATAAAGCGAGGTATAGTGATGATTCAGTCGGAACGGCTCGTTTTTAGAAAGATTGTAGATCGTGATTTTGAGGCCATTGCTAAAATTATGCGAGATGAAGGCGTTCAGAGAGTATGGGAACATTATTTTTCTGATGATGACGTAAGAGAATGGATACATAGGCGTAAAAAGGGTTATGAAAACAACGGAATAGATTATCTGCTGGCAATAAATAAACTTTCCCTGGAGGTTGTGGGACAAATCGGACTTTTAAAGGAGAACATAGAAGGTGAAGAAATCTGGGGGATCGGATACATTTTGATGAGCAGGTACTATGGAAACGGATATGCTACCGAAGGTGCGAAAGCCATGGTGGATTATGCGTTTAATACATTGAAAATCCCTAAAATAATATGTGACATAAGGCCGATGAACAAATCTTCAATCGCTGTTGCTAAGAGAATTGGCATGGTTGAAACGGGTATGTTTGTGAAGAATTATCGAGGAGTAGAGATGCCGCATTTGATCTTTGCGTTAAATAGAAATTAGCAGTCTTTTCGTGAATAGTAGGAGCGTCATGCCAAAATAGTCAGCGCCAATTTCTAGGATGCTTTGTTATTTTTCGAGGTATCGCTACCTCATGTAGCTGCTAAGGCTGCCACCTTCCCCTTAAAGGTGGAGGCTCCGCCGTAGGCGGTGGTTAGGTGGGGTAGGAATCGCATGAACACCGAAGGGCTTGCCCGATGCGTAAGACACTTTGCAGAATATTGAAATATGCAAGCGCGTCAAAACCATACATTAGGTAGCTCCCTATGATATCTCTGTTGAAGGCTGGTCTTCTGCCTTTGTTTACCATTCGATAAAATAGAGATCTTGTGCGGTCTTACGAACCTACCGGAGGAATTTATGCAGCGAATTGCAGAAGAGCTTGTAAACAGATATTTTAGGTTGAGCCCGCAAAAAATCACACCATTGGGCGGCGGGTGGTACGGCCGTGTTTTTTTGGCGGAGATGACTGTCGAGCCGACAAAAGTAATTGTTAAGATACATCTGGTTCCAAACCTTGCGGAAAAAGAGGCTTGCCAGCTCGAGGTGTTGGCAACGCATGCAACTGTAAAAATGCCGAAGGTGCTTTTTGTTCATAAGGCAACCATCGAAATTCCAAATGACGCCATCCTTATGGAATATATTCCCGGGGTCAATGCCGGCAACCATACGCTTCTTGAACGAGAAGAAAAAAACCGCTTTGCAATTGCCGAACAGATCGTGGACAACTTGCTTTCTTACCACAAGGTGATTAACCCCGGCGGATTTGGCGAACTTGGGGCAAACTGTTTTGAACCCGATTGGAAAAAATGGTATAAAATCAAGGCGGACGATGCGTTATCAAAGGCTGAGTCGTTCTATGCCGGTGGAAAAATCGACGACGCTATTTTTTCTGTGATACGGAAAGCTCACGAACTTTATGACAGGATCTTCTATTTGCCTGTTAAGCAAGCGCGCCTGATCCATGGCGACTACAACACATGGAACATATTGCTTGATGAAAACTTGACGCATGTAAGTGGCGTGATCGACCCACTCAACAGCTGTTTTGCGGATTCCGAAATGGACTTGTATCAACTGAATCATGCGAACGGTAAAGAATATAAATTGCTGGACATTTATGCGTCTAAGTTTCCGTTGAGCGAAAATTTTCCCTTGAAATCAAGCTTTTATGAGTTGTTTGAGCATGTAGCACATTATTATGATGCCCATATAGAGATAGATTGCCCGTTTATGGCCGCGCTTGCAAAAGAGCTGGAGCAACAGATGCAAAAATTTGGATTGCTGTAACTGTGTGAAAATAGCATCTTCGACAACTGCAACAGTTAGAAATGATAAAGCGGATACCTGCAATGAGGTATCCGTTTCGTTGTTGCGGGTCCGCCGCCATTGGTATTCTATTTGTTTACAACCACAGGTAAAGGCATTCTATTTTTGTAATTGATTAAGGAATGAAAAAGGGCCGGTAAAACCGGCCCGATTCAGCAAGAGCGGGGCAAAAGGCGGCATTATTCGTTGACCATTTGGAGAATCGCGCCGCGGGGCTTCACGCCGACGGATTTGTTAACGGCTTTGCCGTTTTTAAAAACGATCAGCGTGGGGATGCTCATTACGCCAAAACGCTGTGCAAGCTCGGGTTCTTCGTCTACGTTGACCTTGCCGACCACGGCGGTATCCTTCAGGTCGTTTTCCGCAAGTTCATCCACAACGGGAGAAAGCATACGGCACGGGCCGCACCATGAAGCCCAGAAATCCACAAGCACGGGTTTATTTGATTGGAGCACTTCGGCTTCAAAATTGGATGCGGTAATGGTTTTAACGGACATCTTCGATCCCTCCGATTCTCTTTTCTTGTGTATAGTATACCCGTTTACGCCATAATGTACCGTGATAAAGTCACGGCTTGAAAAATGGAGAAGACCGGGCGATTTTGGTGCGGTTTTCCAAAAAGGAGGCGCAAATTTTTGCCTTTTTTGTTATAATGATTGTAGAGTTTGGCGGCCGCATGCCAACTGCATACCGGCCTTTGTGTTAGCAGGAGGAAAAAAGCTTGAGCGATGTACTGATCGCATTTCTTTTGACTGCCGTTGCCGGCCTTTCTACAGGCATCGGCAGCGCGATTGCATTTTTTGCAAAAAAGACCAACACCAAGTTCCTCGCGGTGAGCCTTGGTTTTTCCGCCGGCGTAATGATCTATGTTTCTATGGTCGAAATCTTTCAAAGCGCACAGCAAACCCTTACCAAGGCGCTTGGCGCCAAGCCCGGCGCAATCGTAACGGTGGCGGCGTTTTTTGGCGGCATGCTGCTGATTGCCCTCATCGATAAGTTGGTGCCAAGCGAGGAAAACCCGCATGAGGTAAAGCGCATCGGCGAACCCCAACCGGTCGACGCGAAAAAAAAGCTCATGCATACGGGCCTTTTTACGGCACTTGCCATAGGCATCCATAACTTCCCGGAAGGCCTCGCTACATTCGTTGCGGCACTTCGCCAACCGTCGGTTGCCATCCCGATCGTGGTCGCCATCGCCATCCACAACATTCCCGAGGGCATCGCGGTATCCGTTCCCATTTACTATGCCACAGGTAGCAAAAAGAAGGCTTTCACCTATTCGTTCCTCTCGGGTCTTTCGGAGCCGCTGGGCGCAATCATCGGCTATCTGGTGCTTCTCCCCATCATGAGCGATGTGGTGTTCGGCATATTGTTTGCGGGCGTCGCGGGCATCATGGTGTTCATTTCCGTGGATGAACTTTTGCCCTCAGCGCGCGAATACGGCGAGCATCACCTTTCCATTTATGGCCTTGTGGCGGGCATGGTGATTATGGCCGTAAGCCTGCTGTTGTTCATGTAAAAGCCCTTCAAAAAAGCGCCGTCCCGTAAAAATGCGGGGCGGCGTTTTTCTTTTAACGTCGGTTTATAGAAGCTTAAATTTGCGGCAGGCGCTTTTGGTAAAGCACAATACCGTCTTTTTGGAGCTTTTCCTCCCAAATCAGTTCGAGGATCTTCAGCTCTTCCGAATAGTCCGTTTTCGCCTCATCCTTGTCGTAGGGAAGGTGTTCGAGAATTTCTATGGTAAAATTCCCTTCGCCCTGCTCCGACCATTCTTTTTGCAGCTCGCGCCATGGGTGCATGCCGCCCCTCAAGCGTACAAGCGCACCGTTCATGGTGCCGCGAAGGTCCTGCGTTGCTTGCAAATAGGCCTTACTGCTTACAGCGGAGGCGATCTTAAAAATGCCCATGTCAGGCTTTGTAAGCTTGTATTGCTGTTTCAGCTTTTTGTGTGACTCATTCATACCGGATTTCCTTTAATAAATTTGTAATTCACAAAATTACAAATTAAGTGTAAGCCAAATCTGGTATTCTGTCAAGCGGGGAAGGGAGCTTAGAGTGTAAAAAAAGCGTCCGGCGCAAAGCGCGCGGACGCATCGTTTTTTGAATTGGGGCTTACAGGTGATAGTCACCTGCGGCTTCGGGCTGGTAAAGCAGTTTTTGGATTTTGATTTCCGCCATGCCGGTGGGGATTTGCCAGCGCACGCTTTCGCCTTCTGCGTACCCCAAAATGGCTGTGCCGATGGGGGAGAGCACGGAAACGCGCTTGCTTTGCCAATCCGCCTCGTGTGGGTATACAAGCGAGGTTTCCAATTCCGCTCCGTTTAAAAGAAGAAGCGCGCGCGAACGCATGGTAACAACGTTCCCGGGAATTTGGTATGCGTCAATCACCGTAGCGCGGTTGATTTCTTGAAGCAGCGCCTTCGCGGCGTCCAGTTCGACCGTAGCGGCGTGCTGCGCCTCGTCCAAAAATCTCAAAAGCCTTTCCCGGTCGATGGGCGTAATGCGAATTTCGTGTTCCATGGCGGCTCTCCTTTGCGCTTGGGCAAGATAATCCTTCAACGTGAGGGTAAAACGCTGCGTATAGGGGCTTTGCTGTACAAAAGCAAAGCCGGCGCTTTTGAAAGCGCGAAGCGACCGAACGTTTTCGTTTCGAATGTTTGCCACGACCTTTTGCGAGCGAAGCTCAAAAAAGGCAATGCGCAGCGCCTCCCGAAGCGCAGCCGAGCCAAGACCCCGCCCCCAACTTGCGCGCTCGCCGATCACAAGCACGATTTCCGTTTCCGAAGCGGAAACCACAAGGCGCACAAACCCCACGGGGCGGTTGTGCCTGCCGTACACCATGTAAAACCTGCCGCCGCCGCTGAAAAGGTGCGTCAGCACAGGCAGGTTTACGCGCTCCAATAGACGCTCCATGCTGTCGGCCACATCTTGCGCGTCGCTCAAATAGCGGCGCACCTCGTCGTCGCGAAGCCAGTTCATTAAGCTTGCGGCATCCTGTCTGGTTATTTCGGAACATAAAAAAATGAAAGGCGCTCTCATTTTTTACCACACCCTGTCGTAAGAAATAAAAGCCTTTCATAGAGCTGTTGCTATGACGGTTCTTTTTGTAACTCCATTATAGGAAAGATTCCTCTGTTTGTCAAACCACTCCGTATGTCAAAAAATAGAGATTTAGGCCGCTTCGCAGTTTGCATCGGTAGCATTGCTCGTTTATCGCAACACTCTCTAGCGATGGATCGCTAGGCTAGTACTCGAAGTCATAATCCGCCGATGATCCAAGGAGGCGCTTCGACCTTGGTTTTGTTCCGGCTTCGGCGGCATGTGTGCCAAACGGATGAAAGCCGTAGGCTTTCGNNGCTTTCAACCGCCGCCGGCGACATGTGCGGTGGCGGCGGTCCTCCGGCGGGAGACGCCTTCGGCCACTTGGCCTTCGGGCCTTCGGAAGGCCTTGCGCCGCAAGGCTTCCTTCTCAGGAACGGCCGACCGTG
>DLFZ01000089.1 GCA_002482435.1 Christensenella sp. UBA7707 | reverse complement strand
ATGTTTTCCACGTCCTCGCCCACATAGCCGGCCTCCGTCAGCGAGGTGGCGTCCGCCACAGCAAACGGTACATTGAGGATTTTTGCGAGCGTCTGCGCAAGCATCGTTTTGCCGCAGCCGGTAGGCCCGAGCATTACAATGTTGCTCTTTTGAAGCTCCACATCGTCGCGCTTCGAATCGGTGTTGATGCGCTTATAGTGGTTGTATACCGCCACGGCGAGCGCTTTTTTAGCGTCGCCCTGGCCGATGACGTATTGATCCATCGTCGCCACGATATCGGCGGGCTTTGGAATTTCCGTCATGTCCATCTTCACGTTGCCAAAGTCCTCCTCCAGGATTTCCTGGCAGAGGTCCACGCACTCGTTGCAGATGTATACGCCCGGGCCCGCAATTACGCGGTGTACCTCATCCTGCGATTTTCCGCAGAACGAGCACCGGATGGAGCCCTTGTCGTCAAATTTTGCCATGTTTACCTCCTTGGAGGGATGATCTCGTCGATGAGGCCATACGCTTTGGCGGCCTCTGCCGTAAGGTAGTTATCCCTCTCGGTGTCGAGCGCAATTTTCTCGATCGGCTGTCCCGTGCGCTGCGAGAGAATTTCGTTGAGTTTGCGCCTTGTTTTCAGAAGCTGTTCGGCATGGATGGCAACATCTGTCGCCTGTCCGCGCGCACCGCCCAGCGGCTGGTGTATGAGAATTTCGCTGTTGGGAAGCGCCTTGCGCTTGCCCTTCGCGCCTGCGGTAAGCAAAAATGCGCCCATGCTCGCCGCCATGCCGATGCAGATGGTACTTACGTCGCACTTGATGTGCTGCATGGTGTCGTAAATCGCCATGCCCGCCGTAACCGAACCGCCCGGGCTGTTGATGTAAAGATTGATGTCCTTATCCGGATCGTCCGCTTCTAAAAACAGAAGCTGTGCGATGATAAGGTTGGCGCTGTCGTCGTCGACCTCGCCGCCCAAAAACACGATGCGGTCCTTGAGCAAACGGGAGTAGATGTCGTAGGAACGTTCGCCTCGGTTGGTTTGTTCCACAACAACGGGTACAAGGTTCATGCCGCACCTCCTAAATTGCGTTGTTCAAAATACCGTGCCGCCTACTATACTATTCGGCCTTCTCTTCCTTTGCGGCAGCCTTTTTTGCGGTTTTCTTGGCGGGTTTTTCCTTTTTTTCGCCTTCGCCGCCCTCGGCTTCCTTTTCAACGGAGCTATTCATGATGACGGCGATGGTCTTATCCACGATCACCTGATCTTCAAAATATGCGGTATCGTCGGGCGTAAGGCTCTTTTTGAAGGTGTCAAAGTCGCCGCCCGAACGGCTTGCGTACTCTTTCAGCTTTTCATCCACGGAGGCTTCATCCGCCGTTATGTTTTCAGCCTTTGCAATGGCCTCCAGCACCAGCTGACCCTTCACGCGGTTGTGCGCGTCCTTCCTAAAATCGTCGCGCATGGCCTTTTCGGTGGTGTTGGTATATCGGAAGTAATCCTCCAACGAAAGCCCCTGCGAGGCAAGCCGGTAGGCGATGTTCTGCAAGGAAGCGTCAATCTGGCGCTCCACCATGGCCTCAGGAATTTCCACCTCAGCGCCCTCTACCACCTTTTGAATGGCTTCGTTTTCCTTCTCGATCTCGGCGTTTTTCTTAAGGCGCTCCTCAATTTCCTTGCGCTTTGCGTCGCGAAGCTCGGCAATGGTTTCAAATTCGGAGGTGTCCTTGGCAAAATCGTCGTCGGCCTCAGGCAGTTCCTTCACCTGAATGTTGTTGATTTTAACGGCAAACACAGCCTTTTTGCCCTTGAGCGATTCGGCGTGATACTCCTCGGGGAAGGTAACCTCAATGTCCTTTTCCTCGCCGGCGGTCATGCCGACAAGCTGCTCTTCAAAACCGGGAATAAACGTGTGAGAGCCGATGGTGAGCTCCTGACCTTCCGCGGTGCCGCCGTCAAACTTCACGCCGTCCACGCTGCCGGAGTAGTCGAGGTTCACAAGGTCGCCGTCCTGAACGGGGCGCTCGGCCTCAATGTAGCGGGCTACCTTTTCGCGTTCCGCGTCGATGGCCTGGTTCACCATTTCGTCCGTAACATTATACTCGCGCTTCAAAACTTCTATACCCTTGTACTGGCCGAGCGTCACTTCGGGTTTTACGCTGACGGTGGCGGAAAAAACAAGGGGTTTGCCGATCTCAAACTGCTCAATGGAAACATCGGGGCGATCCACAGCCTGCACGGAATGCTCCTTTACGGCTTCGCCATACGCGGCGGGATACAAAATATCAAACGCGTCGTCAAAAAACGCGAGCGGGCCATACATGTTTTCGATCATGGCGCGGGGCGCTTTCCCTTTGCGGAAGCCCGGAATGTTGAACTTGCCGCGTGTTTTCAGGTACGCCTCCTGCGTAGCTGCCGCCAGAGTTTCCTCGCTGACTTCAATCGTGAGCTTTACCTTGCTGCCGGGCAGCTTTTCCAAAGTCGCCATAGTTGCTGTTGTTACCTCCGAAAAATAGTGTTCATAGTAGGATAGATGAAAGGCATAGCTTTTAAAGCCGCCAAAACATTCTCAGCCGTCATAGTAGATTATCATAAAAAGCCCTCGTTGGCAATTCCCTATTTGCTTGTGGTGTGAGGAAAAATGTAATTCATTGCGGCATTTTCGTGAATTTCAGAACGGCATATGTTTTGTACAACAAAAACGCAAATGCCCCGCGCGGAAAAAAGCCGTACGGGGCAAAAAGCACACCTTCACGCAGAAACGGCGCGCTCAGGTTTCCATGGAATGCAAAAGGTTGCGGCACAAAAACAGGATAATGGCGGAGGCGACGAGGTTCCAGCCCGCGCACACGAGGTACCCAAGCGCCGGTACTGCAAAGTCGATCGCCGCGCCCGCCACAAAGCCCGGCAAAAGCACGACAATCAAGATACCAAGGTACACCATCATCACNNCACGGTGTTTTTGCTGCTGCTCAAAAGCCGCTCCACAAGCACGATGCACGCGGCAAACACCGCCCCCATGCTCGCATAGGCAAGCGCCGCCAAAAGCGCCTCATGTACAGGCGATTTCAGCGCCACAAGGCAAACGGCGGCAAACACGCACGCGTCCACCGCAAACTTGATGATTTGCGGCATGGAAACGGCCACAAGCTTTTTCCAAGCCGATACGGGCGCAAGAAACAAAGGATAATGCGTCATCTCCGTAGCCAGCCCATCCTTGATGGACAGAAATACCAGCATATACGCCGAGAAATAAAGCCCCGGCCAAATCCCCACCTCGTTCATGGAACCATCCGCCGCGCGCATAATGAGCACGAAACACGGCCCCGCAAGCGCGCCGATGGTGGTAAGCGTGAAAAGCCACAGCCCCCGCTTCTGCTGTTCGCGCCATGCGCGGTAAAAGAAGGCGGATGCGCCTCTTCCTTTGAGCGGGCCGAATTCCCTGCGGGCACGCTTGCTCACCGTTCCGGTGCTCATGATGCGGCCTTCTTTTGCGGCCTGCTTTACGTTGTGCATCGTTTCTGCGGAAACCAAAACATCCTCATAATAATCGGAGCTGCTCTTATAAAGCCACAGCCCAAGCCCGCCGCACGAAAGCAGCGTAAGCCCCGTAAAGATGAGTGCGGTCGCCCAGTCCCCATGTGCGGAGTAAACGGCGATGGCCTGCGACCAGCCGAGCACGGGCACATAGTTCCACCAGCTTGCACCGAAAAAGCCTTTGATTGCCTCCCCCACGCTGCCGTTTCGGATGACGACAAACGCCACAAACCCAATGCCGAGCACCACGCCAAGTCCACGGATGACATAATTGATAATATCTCTTGCCTTTGGGCGCGACGCACAAAACGCGTAAAGGTTGGCGCTCAAAAGCTGTGAGGCGATGCCCAAAAGCACATAGCCGATCATAAGCCCGCCCACAGCGTCGCCCCCGAGGCCGAAGTTGACGCGAAGGTTGGTGTATTGCATCAGCATGCACACCGAGGCAAGAATGAGAATGCCCGTTTGCCGCACGATGGCGTAAACGAGGATGGTCTGCGGCGTTACAGGCGAAGTAAACAGCAAATTCACATCCGCCATGCGGAAAATCGCTGTACCGCCTTTGAGGCCCTGCGCCACCGAAAGCATAAGGATCAAAAGGTAAATGCCCAGCACCACCGCTGCGAAGACCTCAAGGTTTCGCGGCTGGCCTGCTTCGATGTGCTGCCCCGGCACCATGGTAAACACGACAAACGCAAGGATAACGATATACCCGATCAGGGCGGCAGGCTTTTTGAACGCCTGTTTTACGCCGTTGAGAACGGATTTTCTCAAAAGATACATCGTTGCGCTCATGATGCGGCCTCATCCTTCTTTTCCGTAATCTCGAAGAAAAGCTGCTCAAGCGACTCGCCCGTGTTCATAAGTTCCGCCTTGGTGCGCGTGACGGCGATTTTGCCGTCCATGAGAATGAAGGTTTTGTCCCAAAGATCCTCCACGCTGTCAAGAAGATGCGTGGAAATGAGGATGGCGGTACCCTTTGCACGCTCCTCAAGGAGAATTTTTTTGAGTTCCTTGATGGCGTGCGGGTCAAGCCCCACCATGGGCTCGTCCACCAGCAAAAGCTTGGGCTCGCTCAAAAGCGCGCAGCAGATGCTGAGTTTTTGCTGCATACCCTTGCTCAGCTCCTTGCCAAGTTTTTTCGTTTTATCGGCAAGCTCAAGCCTGTTAAGAAGCTCCTGCGCCCTGTTTTCCCAACCGTCGCCCAGCGAATAGGCGCGCGCGATAAACTGCATGTGCTCGTCGATGGTCAAAAGGTCGTAGGCCGTCGGTATTTCGGGAATGTAGCCCAGCAACCTCTTTGCCTGCACGCTCTTGTTTGGATATCCGCCGATTTCGATTTTTCCCTGAAACCTTAAAAGGCCGGCGATCGCCTTGATGGCTGTGGATTTACCCGCGCCGTTTGGCCCGAGCAAAACCGCAATTTCCCCCGCCGCCACTTCAAAGCAAATATCGTCGTTCGCTTTAAGCGAACCATATTTTTTGGTAAGCCCTTCCGTTTTTAACATACATTCACACCCCTTTGCGGCTATTTTAACATATAGATGAACCGTCGTATACCCCCATGCATATTATACAAAAAACCTGCAAGGAGGTATGACCGTGTATAAAAACAGCAATGCGCAGACAAAATGCGGCTGCGCATGCTCAACGCCTGTCGTAAAGGCAACCAGTTTGGAAGACACCGTGGTTGCCGGTATGGCATGTGAAACGCCCTGTACGGACATCAGTGGGGTCCTGGGCATGAGCGGCATGAACGCGCTTGCACAGCTGATGTTCCCCATACAGGAATATACTTACGGTTTCTGCCCGTCCGACGCACTTGCTCAGGGAACGTTGTTCCCCGAGCTTGTCCGATAATGCGGTATAAGGGGGAAACAGGTATGGAAGCATCGCAAGCGGCACTTCTGGCGAAAATCAGCGAATACCAATTCGTATGCGTTGAACTGAATCTCTACATCGACACCAACCCCACAGACGAACTCGCGCTGAAGGATTACCTATGTTATTCGGAAAAGCTTGAGCAGCTGATTAAGCTTTACGAGGCGGAGTACGGCCCGCTTATGAACTTCGGGCATTCGCCCACAGACGTGGGCAGCTACGTCTGCTCGCCATGGCCGTGGCAGTAAGGAGGAAGGCGTATGTGGATTTATCTCAAGAAGCTTGAATACCCCATCAACATCACCAAGCCCGACCCGCGCATGGCCAAGTTTCTCATGGCGCAGTACGGCGGCCCCGACAGCGAACTGGCTGCCGGTATGCGCTACCTCACCCAGCGGTTCTCCATGCCGGATAAACGGGTGCAGGCGACCTTAAACGACATCGGGACCGAGGAAATGGCCCATTGGGAAATGATCGGTACCATGATCCACCAGTGCATGCGCGGTGCGTCGCTCGCGGAAATTGAAGCGGCGGGGCTTGGCGGCTACTATACCATGCACAGCTGCGGCGTTTTTCCCGCAGACCCCAACGGCGTGCCCTTTACCTCCTCCTACATCCAATGCACCGGCGACCCCATCGCGGACATTTTGGAGGATATGGCTGCCGAACAGAAAGCACGCGCAACCTACGAACATCTCATGTCGCTCACCTGCAACCCGGAGCTTTTGAACCCGCTTCGCTTTTTGCGCGAGCGCGAAATTGTACACTATCAACGCTTTGGCGAGTGCCACGAAATTTTGCAGGCCATGTGCGTAGCGCCAAACCCGTGCATGGAAATGATGGAAGGAAAAACGATGGGCGCGCATGCGGGCATGAGAATGCCCATGACCATGGGTGCAACCACTGGTATGAAAATGCCCATGACAATGGGTGCGGCCACCGAGATGAACGCGCCGGTAACAAACGTTGCAGGTGTGACTACGGCGACAAAACCCGCCGTATCCCCCGCCATGACCAAAGGTACGGTTGCCGGCACGGCAAAATAGCCGCAGTGCTCATATAACACGCCAATCCGCATGCGAATTGGCGTGTTATGCTTATTTACAAGCCTTTGCTTTTTTACAAATCAACCAAAAAGAGCGTCAATCCCTAACGGCTATTTTGAAAAAGCACTTTCCACAACGATCAGGAACCTCTTCGTTCTCTACAAAAAACATCCAACAAACAAAGAAAAACGCGGGAGGATTTATAAATCCTCCC